>CAKOSD010000010.1 GCA_934101745.1 uncultured Bacilli bacterium
AGTTTCAGTTGTATAATTAAAGCCCCCAAATTCTCGGCCACTAGTCGCCTTAGGATTCCAGTTATTAGCAATATTTAGCTCACCTACTTTATATTCATAGTTAGCACCTTTATGGTCAAACATTACTTTTACATATTTTTCCATTTTAAGTCCTCTCAATTATATGAAATGAATTATTGTTTTCTAAAATCAAATCCTTATTAGATTCGGGTAATATCTTGTAGTTATTAAGTTCTTGGACTGCTATCCATTTAAATGTTTGATACTCATTATCAAGACATTTTATTGGTCCATTAGATATTTTTCCATCATATATAGCCTTATAGCAAAAATTATATTGAGTTATCTTCATATCTTTAGCATCTAAAAAGTTTTCTTGAATACAGCAAAAATTATACTCTAGTAGCCAACCTAATTCTTCTTTTATTTCTCTTATAATGGCCTCTTTACTGGATTCAAAGTGCTCAATTCTGCCACCTGGTAACATGTAAAAATCTCTATCATCACCGACTTTAAATAGTAAAACTTTAGTTTTATCCTTATTATAAATAACAGCGCTACTTCGAGCATTAAAGCGATAATTATCTTTTATAAAATCAATATTCATTTTATCACCTAGTTTGATTATAACATTAATTAATTATTTCTTTATTAATTCTAATTGATTTTCTAAAATTTGACAGTATTTTGTAAATCTAAAAAAGAACTCTTGGGTGTAGGATATTTTTATAAACACCTTTTAGAGTTCTTTATTAATTAATTATTTTTTTAGAGTTATTTTTAAATCTTTTTCAAAGCCATTACGGTTTACTTTAATTGTTACAGTATCACCAACATTATGACGATATAATTCATATTTTAATTCTGCCGAACTTGTTACTTTAACGTTATCAAATTCTAAAATAATATCTTGAGATTTTAAGCCAGCAGCATCAGCAGAAGAACCACTTTCTACTTCATAGACAACTACGCCATTTGTTACGTTATCAGGAATATCCATACGATAGTAGTTTGCCGCTACAGATAATTCAATCATACTAATTCCAAGTCTTGGACGAGTAATATCATCACCATTAATAATCTTATTAGCAAAGTCCATAGCATCTTCAATAGGAATAGCAAAGCCCATTCCTTCAACGCCACTTGATACTAATTTCATATTAGTTACACCAATAACTTGACCATTACTATTACATAAAGGTCCACCAGAGTTACCGCTGTTAATAGCAGCATCCGTTTGTAAAACTCGCATGATATAATCACTTGAAGTACTATTAGTAGTAGATACAGCAACCATTCTATCTTTGCCGGAAAGTATACCTCTTGTTACCGTCCAAGAATAAGTAGAACTGTCTAAAGGGGCACCAACCGCAAAAGTAGTATCACCAACCCGACCATCAGTACTTGAGCCAATTTCGGCAACAGTTAAATCACTTGAAGAAGTAAATGATAAAACAGCGATATCAGCATACTTATCTCCACCAACGACTTCAACTTCAGTATTAGTGTTGTCTGTTAAAACAATTTTTACCTTTGATGAGCTTTCAATAACATGATAATTGGTCATAACATAATACTTATTACCATCTTTTTTAAAGATAAAACCTGTACCGGTGGCTTGAAGTTTATTGCTTCGATAGTTTTCTACAACAACTACGGAGTTATAAACTTTTTCAACAGCATCGGCAATCCCATTTTCATTAACCGTTACTTCTTTTTCTAACTTATTGACAACAGTAGTACCGGGATTTAGTTTCATAACGACATACATTCCAGCCGCTCCTACACATACTAAAACGATGGCCAGTAATATTTTGTTCCAGATATTTCCCTTATTACCTACGACTTTGGCATTAACAACTCTTTGTTCATTCATTATATATCCATCCTTACTATTTCTTTATAATTTTTGGGAAAACCGATAGCATCCATTACTTTATCAATTGTTATATGCTGTAATTTTCCTTCTAAAATATCTAATTCATAAGATATTTCATTTACTAACATTCTAAAATCTTCATTTCTTAGTATTTGTCTTAAAATAATAATTAATGCAAATAAATCATCTTTTCCATAAATATATTCCCCGTTCATTTTAGGAATACCTAAATAATAATGATATTTGTTATCTTCTATCACTCTTTGGGAGCGATGGTCAAATAAAATATCTTCATGGGCACATAAATTACGATAATTAGACATGATAGGAAAATATTGACATAAACATTCTGGTGACAAATCATAAATATCGGCGATAGCCCTTTGATCTTCTGGTTTTAAGATACTAAATAATTCGGAAATAATACCAAAAGATAAAACTTTAACAACAATCCACAAAGGGACATAACCATAGTTAGTCATGTAGTGCTGGGTGGCAGCGTGTTGACCACCATTTACTCTTATTTGACGTTGCATTTTCTTTAATAAGTCATTAACCTGTTTTCTTTTGGAAGCATCGGTATTAAAGTTTTTGGGATTTAAATAGTGTTTTTCTTTGATACCATATTTTCTAGATAACTGGTAAGATATAATACTTTTAGCATTATTTTCGACTATTAAGATATTTTTAAAAATAATATTGCGAACTTGTCTGTCAAAATTAAACATCGCATAAAGTTCGCGAAAATTTGTACCGTTAATAAATGTTCGGTCTCTTTCACTTTTTATGAACAGATGACGATATCCCATAAGAAAGAAATAATTTTCACGGAGGAGGATGTCTTTTGCATAATCTATATCATCTATTACTAGACCTTTTTCCTTTAGAATATCGATTTGTTCATCTATAGTTTTAAATGTCTTTTGTCTGGACGCCATACAATTCACCTATTATTAAATTATATCACACCTGACAGTCAAATGATATCTAAATTAAGTGGTATTTTTGTAATTAATTTGTGAAGTTTAAGTGAAATAAAGAATTAAGCCTTGAGTTAGGCTTTTGGCAATTTCTTTTTGATAGGATGGTGTAATTAATTTTTCTCTTTCTTTTTTATTGGAAATAAAGCCACATTCAACAAGGACTCCGGGTATTTTTAGATGTTTATACATATAAATATTAGGCATTGGTTTAATACTCCTGGGATAACTTATTTTATTAAATTGGGCTTGGAGGTCTTCGGCTAGTTTTTTATTCCCTTCACCATAGTAAAATATCTGACCGCCGTAATAAGAGGAATTTTCTAAGTAATTAATATGAATTGATAAATAAATATTGGCATTAGAATTATTGATTAAATCTATCCGGTTATCAAAATCGCTTTTTTTCCTTCTTCTAGCATTGGGACTGGCTAAATCATAATCACCTTCTCTGGTTAAAATGACACTGGCACCATTTTTAGAAAGTTCACTCTCTAATTCTAAACCTATAGCTAGATTGATGTCTTTTTCTAAAATGTTTTGATAACTAGTCCCGGGGTCATCGCCACCATGACCAATGTCTAAAACTATAGTTTTTCCGGTTAAAGGTAATGATGCTCTAACACAAGTTAAGGACAATAAAAAACATAAACTTAATATTAAAAACTTTTTCATATTAAAATTTATGTTTTAATTGTTTTACTTAGAAGATATTTTATTTAATATAACAGATTTAAACTCATCTATAAATACACTTTATTTTTTTAGTATTTGACATCTTATATTATTTTTTTCTTCATCTTTTAATAAAATTCCAAACAAATTACTTATTCTACTTATATAATCATCATTATATAAATCAGCTAATTCTTCTGGCGTTATTTCTTCTCTTAATTTTAGAGGATATCCATATGATTTAGTATAAATTTCTGATGGAATTAAAATTGTTAAACCAGTTAGTAGTTCTTTATACTCAAAGAAACCATTTGACCATGTGTCTGTAACTAAAAGATAATATGGAACATTATATTTGTCCATTTCACCTTTTGATATTTCATTTTGTTCTTTGACGGTGTAATTCATATATGCTAATTCGTCGGCTTTTTCCATAAGTTTTGGATATCTGATTTTATATAAATATTCTAAACTTTTAAAGTTTTGGGGGTGAGCTGGAGTGGCATTATCTGCCTTAATCCCATAATAATTTATATTGAATAAATCATCTACTCTTATTTTATAATATTTATTAGACATATCTATTTTTCCTTCTTTCTTTTGTGTAATTTTATAAAACTCTAAAATATGTAATATATGCCAAAATGTGCTTAGCACTTAAAAACATATTTTTATAATATATTATAAACAATTTCATTTCAATAAGCTTTGATAAATTAATACCATTCAAAACTCAAAATTAACTAAGTGAGTATTAGAAATAAAATTTACTCTTAATTTCAAATTATAATTTTATTAGTCAAAATAGCAAAAAACCTCATAAACGCTAAGTCTATGAGGAATGAAACTATTAATATATTATCTCTTAGAGAATTGTGGAGCACGACGTGCTTTTTTAAGTCCGTATTTCTTACGTTCTTTAACTCTTGGGTCTCTTGTAACGAAACCAGCTTTTTTAAGAACTTTACGATATGAGTCTTCTCTTGTTTGATCAGCATTAGCATCAAATTCAATTAAGGCTCTTGTAATAGCATGACGAATAGCGCCTGCTTGTCCTGAGAAGCCACCACCTTTAACTGTTACTTCGATATCGAATTTTTCTTCATTATCAGTAGCAACAAGTGGTTGTTTAATATCCATAACTAAAGTTGCATAAGGCATATATTCATCAACAGGTACACCATTAACAACGATTTTACCTTTACCTAATGTTAATCTTGCTTGAGCACTAGATCTTTTTCTACGACCAGTACCAGTCCATACTTTTTTATCTGTCATTCTATATTACCTCCTACTTAACTTCTAACACTTCTGGTTTTTGAGCAACTTGTTCATATTCAGAACCAGCATAAACAAATAATTTTCTATACATTTGTCTTCCTAAAGGTCCTTTTGGTAACATACCTTTAACGGCTCTTTCAACCATTTCTTCTGGATATTTAGTAATCATTTCTTGGGCAGTTCTTTCTCTTAAGCCACCAGCATATCTACTATGATTGTAATACATCTTATCGTTTAATTTATTACCAGTTAAAACAACTTTACTAGCATTAATAACGATAACATAATCACCACAATCAACATGAGGTGTGTATGTTGGTTTATGTTTACCCTTAAGTACAGTAGCAACCTTAGTTGCAAGACGTCCTAATGTTTGTCCTTCTGCATCGATAACATACCATTTACGGTCTACAGTTTCTTTTTTTTGCATGAATGTATTCATAATTTTTTCCCTTTCAATTATACTACTGGTTATTTCGACTTCCCACATCTGATAATTTTTGTATAAATAAAATGTACCATTTAAAAGTATATAGTAAGTCCTTCTTAAAGTCAAACAAAATTTGCATTTTTTAGTCATTTTTATGACATATTGAAAAAACTCAAGAATTATGGTATAATTAAGGTACTTAAAAGAAAGTAGTTCCACCTTATTTTGGTGGAATAACTCAACATTTCGATATTTATATATCTGGGTTATTATTTAAGGACAAAACTTTTATGATTTTTTCATAGAAGTTTTTTTCTTTTAAGTTAGAGGAGTATTTATGATTTGGGTAAACCAAAAAGAAATGGAAAGAATTAAAAAGAGTGGGGTTGCACTTTTAATATGTGGGAGTGTTTTATTAACGGGCTGTGGTAAAAAAGCTGAATGTCAAATTGACGGATATCATATTCACAAATACACTGATGAGGTTGGATATGTAAAGTATGTTGAAAGTGAAAAACTTACCTTAGGGGAATTTAACCGAAACGAGGAATACATTCTAATATCCAAAGATGATGAAGAATATTATAAAAAAGTTAATAAGTCGAAACTACTACTAGCAAGTAATAACTATGAAATGATAGACAAGTTATTAGAAGAAAATAGTGATTACTTAGAATATGAATATAGGCATACATATATTACTTATACAAGAGCAGGTAAAGTTATGATACCAATTACCCATGTATCATATAATTGGACTACAGATAGAAATGATGGTCGTTTGACAGGAAATGTTAGAATTATTCATCCTATGTACCAAGCGTATGATGTAAAAAAAGATGAAAATGGTAAATTTGTTGTCATTGCCAGTGATTTAGCAAATAACTTATATGATGTTATAGGAGAATATCCATATATTAGAAAAGATGATGTTAAAGAAACAGTCTTAGATGATACATTATCTCTAGATAGTGATGGTAACGTTTACTATAGTAATGGAACATTATATAAACAACAAGAAAAAATTACCACTAGAACTTTAAAAAGAAATTAGAAAATTTAAAAACGCCAGATACTAAAACTGACGTTTGCTTTTGTTTATAATTCATTAATATCTAATAATTGTTGAAAATCTCCTTTTTCAAACAAATTATCATCTAATCTCGTAATAATATTACCCTTTTTAATTTCGCCGTTAGTTACATAAATAATAGTAGGTACTTTAGTTACTTTAACATCAGTTAGCCCTAATAATTCATTTACGGCACTTACTTTATTGGCATTATCTTTTAAACTATCTAAATTAACATAGTAAAACTTATCTTTTAACTTATACTGCTTAATTAAACTTTTTAAATCTTTTTCTAAAGAGTATATTTCTTTACTACCAGTATAAGATAAATAAACAAAATAAGTACCTTTATTATTTTTTAACTCACTTAAATCTTCAGTTATATTATAAGATTTTGTAACTAATTTATGCTTTACTAAGTATGAAGAATTTGCTTTATTTTCATTAATATCACTCACAAAAGTATAAGTTAAAAAAGAAATAATAAATAGTCCTAAAATACAAACAATAAGAATGGTAAATTTTTGATATATACTTGGCAATTTCTTTTTAGCCATAATAATCAACTACTTTCTATATTAGAAGTATAGCATACTTTTTTAGGTAAGAAAATAATATTTTTTATTACCAATTATTAATTATTTTAAGTTTTTTAAACAAAATTCGACTAATAGGCCAAATAGAAGCATTATAATAAATATCATCGTATAATAAAGATTATTAACTCCAGCCATATAACAAACTATTTCTAAAAGAATCATTATCGTGCACAAAGAAATAATAAATATTAGTTGAATGGCAATTCTATTTACCTTAGTTTTTTGCATCTCTTTAAGTAAATTTTCATCGTAAACAATTTCTTTTTCGTTCATTCCTAACCTTGTTCCCGCAAGTATTTCATTAACAGAAACACCATAAGTTTCACTTATTTTAGGCAAGTTTTCAAGAGAAGGGTAACTTTTTTCGTTTTCCCATTTAGAAATAATACTTTTAGATACGCCAATTCTTTTAGCAGCCTCTTCTTGGGTAAAATTGGAGTTTTCTCTTTCTTCTTTAAGAAATTTAGCAATTTTTTTAATGTTCATAACACACCTCTAGTATAATATTAACGCATATGTTATTAAAAGTAAACTTTAAATCAAGCGTATTAATCAAGGTATAATTATTAAATTAAAGGTTAAAATATTAATATGAAATGGATTAATTATTATATATATTATAGTATTTTGGGTTTTTTATTTGAAACTTGTTGTAATGTTTTTATAAGAAGTAATTATTCAAGTGGGATTCTTTTTGGACCTTTTACGCCCATTTATTTCTTTGGGTTTCTAATCATTATGTTTTTAGATAAATTATTAAAAAAACAAGAAAATAAGAAATTTAGAGATTTAGTTTTCTTTATTCTAAGTTTTATTATTTTAACTATTTTAGAATTTATGGGAGGTCATTTAGCAAGATTTATTCTTGGTAAGGATAAGTGGACTTACGAGACCTGGCCTTTGAGTCTAGGAAAATATGTTAATGTCGTGGTATCTTTAGGATGGGCTGCTGGTTCTTTAATAATAGATAAATTTTTCTTAAAAAAGATGAATAAAATAATAGAGGGAATGCCTAATAAATTAACTTTTATACTATGTTTACTTTATATTATTGATAATTACTTATCTTTTAAAAATGGGTTTTAGCATAGACAAATATTTTTAAAATACATAGGTTATTTTTAGGAGGAGAAATTATGTTTTTTGATGATATTGATTTTCTAGTAACAGGAAAATTACCTAGTAATAATGATATTAACAGTTCGAAATTAGTTGATTGTAAGATTGGCTATGCGAGAGGGAATATGTTTAATGATGAGTATATTCCTTATAAGAATTATAAAGCAAAAGAAGTTATTCCTGAAACTGAAGAGGAGGCAATCCTTTTAAAAATAAATGAAAGTGAGTTTGCTCTAAATGATATTAGTTTGTATTTAGATTTACACCCAAATGACTATGATATGTATAAAAAATTTAGAGAAGAAGTAAGTAAGTATAAAGATTATCTAAATAAATATGAAAGAATGTATCGTCCTTTAGAACTTACTAGTACTTATACTGATACTTATGATTATTATAAGAATCCATGGCCTTGGGATAATGATGGAGGTATTAAGTATGTATAAGTATGAGAAACATTTAGCCTATCCCGTTAATATTAAGAAAAAAGATTTAAGAATGGCGAAATATATTATTGCGGGATTAGGTGGTTATGCTGGGGAATTAGCAGCAGCTTTAAGATATTTTTCGCAGAGTTTTTCTATGCCTGATGCGAAGGGAAAAGCCTTACTTAACATGATAGCCACCGAGGAACTGGGTCACTGTGAAATGATTGCGACAATGTTTAGACAATTAATTAAGGGAGCAACTGTAGAGGAGTTAGAGCAAGCCGGTCTTGCCGAATATTACATGGACCATGGTAGGGGAGTTTATCCGGTAAATCCTTCAGGCGTACCTTTTACAGCCAGTTATTTTGCTTCAACGGGAGATCCAATAGTTGATTTATGCGAAGATATGGCAGCCGAAGAAAAGGCTAGAGCCGGCTACGAAAATATGTTAAGCCTAGCCACTGATGAAGATTTAATCGGACCACTTTTATTTTTAAGACAAAGAGAAGTTGTGCATTATAATAGATTTAAAGAATTATACGAATATTATAAAAATCAAAATGCTAAGTAAGTCTTAGTATTTTTTACTTTACATTTATTTAAATTCCTTATCAATTTATAAAATTTCTAAAAAAGATTTATGTTATAATATATCTAAAGAAAAAGGAGTGATAATAGTGTCATCTAAATATGATAAAATCATAAATAACAATATTAAAATATTTGACGATTCTAAAGCAAAGGATATTTATATTAAAGAAAATAATATTAAATATGAGTACGATAAAAAATTTTTAATTAATAAAATCAAACCAAAAGATATGGATTTTAGTTCAGTTACTAATTTTAGTGATTTATTTTTAAGAAGTAGTCGAACAATAAGTGTAAGTGATTTAATTACATTACTTAAAATGAAAAATATAGTTTCTTTAGCAGACCTGAACTATACTATAGGTAATCGTAAAATTCAAATTGCCGACGCCACTGAATTAAGCGTAGTTAATGATTATATTAAAACACTTCAAGTTCCTCAAGGTGGGTTTAGAAATCCTGTAACACAAGCAGTATTAAAGAAATTTTTGTTGCCAAATGGCATGACTTTATACGAGGTAGAAGCAAAACTACTAAATGCTAAGAATATAATAGACCAAGCCAATAATAAACAAGCTGCTCCTTCTAGCAGTCAAACAACACCTAATACCCAAGCAGTTAATCAAGTACCAAGTCCAACTCCAAATGTAACTCCAAATCAAACCGTCCAAACTCCGCAAGCAAGTAATAATACTAATAATCAAAATAATCCTAATGCCCAATTAAATGGAAGACAAGTTGATGCAGGAAAAATGTGGAGTCCACAAAGTGGAGCCGGTGTCGTATATGAATTTAATAGAGGAGTTTATGGGATAGGGGCTGATAAATTTTATAGAAGAAATCTTGACCGTACATCATTACACCATGCTGACCAAACAAGCAGTATCATTTTAGAAGATACAGGAATTGACAAGGAATTTGATAATCCCTTTGAAGCTGCTGTTAGTGCAGTTGGTTATGGAATCGTTATTGTTCAGTTAGAAGGTAGTGAGTGTTTCATTTATTTACCTAATTCTGTAAATGATTATCAAAGAAAAGAGTTAGAAAACATTTTAAGACCTCGTAACGGGTTCCACTTCTTAGTATATAAAGACGGTCTAACTTATGATGATAAAGATAATGGCGAAGATTTAAACCTTGATGATGTTTTCAACCTTGTTGGTACTGCTTTAGAAAATGCTGATGCCTTATCTAATAAACTAGCATAAAACTTATATAATAAATCTTACTAAGTATAAAAGCTTAGTATTTTTTTATACGCATTTTATAATTTTATGATAAAATACATAACGATTTAGATTTATAAAACTTACTAGAAAGGTTATATGGATATTAAAATAGGTGGTTATCCCTTAGATAAAGAACAATTTAATATAGCCACTTCTAAAGATAAAGAACTACTAGTCGTAGCCGGGGCCGGTTCTGGGAAAACTTTTACGATAATTGGAAGAATTTGGCATCTTATTAATATTAAGAAAGTTAAACCAGAGGAAATATTGTGTATTTCTTATACTAAAGAGGCTAGCACTAGTCTAAAAAATAAGTTATTAAAAGAATTTAATATTGATATGAACGTTTATACCTTTCATAAATTGGCTATCAATATTCTTAAAGATAGAAATATTAAATTTAATATAGCCAGTCCTGATCTTCTAGAATTATGTATAGAAGAGTATTTAAGAATAGATATATTAGAATATCCTGAACAATTAAAATACTTAAGATTTATTTTAAAAATTAATTGGCATAGTAATAATGAATATTTAAAAGTATTAGAGGATAAAAAGTATGAAATAAATAAGTTTATTAAAATAGTATCTACTTTTATAAAATTATATAAATGTAATGGATATAAAATAAGTTATTTTAAAGAAATTTTAGATAAATTAAATAAGAAAATATTAAAAAGAATTGATTGTTATTATATTTTAATTATTTTTAATATCTATATAAAGTATAGTAAGTATTTAATAGATAATAATGAGTTTGATTTTGATGATTTAATCTTAGAGGCTACGAAAGTAGTAAAAAAGAGTAAGTATATTAAAAAGTTTAAATATATAATTATTGATGAATACCAAGATAGTTCATATATAAGATTTAATTTAATTAAAGAAATAGTAACCAGTAATAATAGTTATTTTATGGCCGTAGGGGATGATTTCCAATCAATATATAAATTTTCGGGGAGTGATATTAACTTATTTATTAATTTTCTAAAGTATTTTCCAAAAGGTAAGATTTTAAAAATTCAGACTACTTATCGTAATAGTCAAGAATTAGTAAATGTGGCAGGAAGTTTTATTATGCAAAATAAAAAGCAAATTAGAAAAGAAATGCGGGCTAATAATCATATTAATAAACCTATTAAGATTGTTTATTATGATAATGAGACAAAGGATTTTTATAAATTATGTTTATATTTAAAAAGAAATAATAAATGTAATATTTTAGTCTTAGGAAGAAATAATAATGATATTAAGAAGTATATAGGAGATAAATTATTACTTACGGAAGATAATAGAATTATTTTAAAAAGTGATAAAGCCAAGATGACTATTAATTATATGACTATCCATAAATCCAAAGGGTTAGAATGTGATGATATTGTTATTATCAATTTAAAAGATGAAGCCTTGGGTTTTCCATCTAAAATAGAACAAGATAAAATTTTAGAATATATTAGAAAAGATACAAAAAAAGACTTCTTAGAAGAAGAAAGAAGACTATTTTATGTGGCCTTAACGCGGGCGAAAAAGAATGTTTATTTATTTACCCCCAAAAAGAAAGGTTCAATATTCGTTAAAGAATTAGATAAAAATTATAAAAAGGATATCGAGGTAATAAAGATTTAACCTGTTTGTTCGGTGCAGGAACCACCATTGCATATAGCATAACTAAAGCGACCAACAGTACTAAGGGCCGTTAATTCGATATCAAATTTGTTTTTAGCCGAAGCATCAACACCACTAACCGGAATATGAATGGCTAAGGCCGAAGGTTCTTGCGAGCCTGATCTGCCCCCAACATAATTTATAGTAATATTATCAACATCATAAGTACCATAGTTTAAATCCCACTTTTCCATATAATTAGTTGGACCATAAGCAATAAAAGTATCAGAAACATATAAATATTTAGAGGTATTATCTTTATAAACAAATTCATAACAGGTATTAGTACTGCGACTATCTTTTTGATTACAGTTTTTCTTAAAAGTAACTAAATAATTAGCACTATCAATTAAATCGGCTTCAATGACATTTATTAGTGAGGCTCTCGTTAGAGTATCTTCATTACGTTTATTACTTAGGATACCTTCGTTTTTTAAATCAGATAATAAATTAACAACAAAGATCATAACTATTGATATTAAGACTAAACTTACTAAGACTTCCATTAAAGTCATACCTTTTTTATTCATTTTAGATCCTCCGTATATAATTTAACACTATTAAAGAAACTTTTGCGGACCATTCTATAGCACTTATTATCTTTTAGAGTATAGTTGCTAGGACAACTGCCATTTGCCTGTTTGTTGCGACTTTTTGAATAGTCGATGTATGTATCTTGATATTCGACTATTAAACGGTAACCATCTCCGGTACCTGATAATGATCTAATATAAAGATAAGCATTAGTATTTTGAATATTATTTAAATTTTGCATACTAACATTACCATTACAAATACTACGACCACTCTTATTGATACAATCTTTTAAGTCATTAACATTATAATAAGTAACATAGATATTAGCGATATTAAACATATTAGGTTTTAATTCTTGATTTAATACTTTAGAACTAAATAACTGCTTACTTTTTTCTAAAGAACCAGCCACATTAACCTTAGTAGAATCATATAAAGAACCATCGAAAGCACGAATACTAATGATTCTTTGGTTAGTATCGACTAAATAAGTTTTAATATAATCACTTATTTTTAAAGAAGAAAGGTAATCTTCAATTAAATAAGTACGATAAAGATAACTAGTATCATCAAACATAGCCCTTCTTTTCTCATTTAATAAAACGCGGGAAAATGTTATATATATAGATAATAAAGTAGTTGTTAGTATAGTCATAACCATAATAGTTTCGACAAACATAAATCCTTTTTTCTTCTTCATAAATTATCCTTATCTCTAATAATAGAATAGCATATTTTAAGTAAAAAAAAAAGTAAGTATCTGGGGACTGTTAATATAAATACCTATTTCATTTAATATTGTGGTATTATTATTATGGAAAGGATAGAGGAGTAATGAAAAAGAGTAGTAAGATAGCAATTATTATTTTAGTAATTATTGTTATATTTAGTCTAGGTACTGTTGGTGGTTACTTATTATTTAAAGGTAAATATAATAGTAGTAAAAATGATACGCAAGTTAATGATACTAATAAGAATAATAATCTAAATAACAATAATGAATCTAAGGATAATAATACAGACAATACCCCTAAAGAAGAGACTTTAAGTCTAGATGATAAGACTGTATCTGATTTATGGGAAAGAAAAACTAATTTTCATACCAC
The DNA here is from genome assembly GCA_934101745.1 of uncultured Bacilli bacterium. Taxonomy (GTDB): domain Bacteria; phylum Bacillota_I; class Bacilli_A; order RF39; family UBA660; genus CAG-605. The sequence goes on from CAKOSD010000010.1 coordinate 13,592, forward strand.
AAATAAAGTTACTTATAGTACTTTAAGTGATCAAAGAAAACTAAGTGCTGATTTAAATGGCTTAGCCCGAAAAAGTTTTTCTAACTTAGATTATAAAGAAGTATGTGCGATGTTAAAAAATAGTGGTAGTGCTAGTTTAAGTGCTATTTATAATGATTGTATTAGTATGCAAGGCAAAAACGCTAGTAGTGGCGATTTAGTTGGTTATTATGACTTAGAAGAAGTTAAAAATAATAATATTAAGTTCTTTAACGAAAGTAGTAATTTACCTAAAAAATATAGTTATGTTAATAGTACTTCATTAAAAACTGATGATACTTGTGGACAAGTAGTATTAAGTAATGATACTTACCTTAGTTATGATAGTAGTTGTGGTTATGGTGGTCCGGATGTTCTTACTAAAGATACTTTAGTAAAAGCGGTAAAATACGGTGATGAATTATATATTTATGATAAGTTCATTATCGGAGTTGCTGAAGGTAGCCAAGATGATTATATAAAGTATAATTTCTATAATGATGATGATATTACTAATAAAGTAACTACTTATAGTTTTAAAGAAGCCGATAATTATAGTCTCGAAGTTAATGAGATATTAAAGTATATGAAGAGTTTTAAACATACTTATAAGTTAAATAGTGATGGTAATTATTATTGGGTATCTAGTGAACCGGTAAGTAATATTGATTAATTTAAAAATATCTATTCGAAAGGGAGTAGATATTTTTTTGATTATAATTTTTTACTATCTTTAGAAATTAATATTTTTCTTAGCCAATCAAAAGGTATAACACTTAAAGATAAAAGAAGCACAAATATAAGTTCTTTGTCATTTAAACCATAGGTTCTAAATAAGTCGCCGCCAAAGTAAATTAAATAAATTTGAACAATGGTAATACCGGTAAAGATAAAGATAAAAGGTTTATTTTTAGTTATATTGGCTAGGATGTTTAAACGCGTAGTACGGGCATTTAAAGCATTAAAAAGGGCAGAAAAAATAAAGAAAGCAAAGTAGGCAGTATAAAGATAACGATAATCACTAGAATAACGGATAAAGTTATAAATAAAATCCGATTTAAGAAAGAAAATACCTAATAGAGAAGTGTAAAGACCAGTAAATAAAATTTCTTTAAACATATAACTATTAATTATTGAAATATCTTTAGTCTTAGGGGCTTCTAACATATATTCAAAAAGGGGAGGTTCACTAGCAAAAGCAATCCCAGCCAAAGTATCCATTATCATATTTATCCAAAGCATTTGAATAACCGTAACGGGGGTAGTTATAGCAAATATCGGACCAATTATCGCCATTAGCATAGCACAAATATTAACGGTTAATTGAAATATTATAAATTTTCTAATACTTTTAAATATAGTTCTACCATATAAAATAGCTGCTGCTATAGACT
>CAKOSD010000011.1 GCA_934101745.1 uncultured Bacilli bacterium
GATAGCAATAGGTTTATAAAAGATATAAGATAAAATAATTAAGACCGCCACACCAGTTAATACTAAATCTAAATTAAATACCTGTGTTCCATAAATAATTAAATAACCAATTCCTTCTTTACTAACTAGAAATTCTCCCATAATGACTCCGACTATAGTTATATAGTGAAAAAGTATTTAAGTATGATATAATATATAGCAATTAATGACTTTGGAGTGTGATAAATATGTTATGTAAATTAGGAAAAATGATAATTTTTCTTGTCATAATGATTGTAATTTATTTAATTATAAAAAATCGTAAGAAATTATGTGGAAAATATAGATGGTTGAAAAGAAAGTATAGGCGAAAAATTTTATATTTAAGAAAAAAATATTATGCCCAAGAAAATAAATTAATAAAAGTAATTATATTTTTATTTGGATTATCTTGTTATATTGCCATTATCATAATATTTTTAAAATTTATAGATGTAATTGAGTTAAAAAATAATAATATCATACCTAAATTTGATTTTTCAAAGTTAAATATTGATAAGGATGATTGTTATGGATATTTATGGGCTCAAATCAGTGCTTCATTAATTGTATCTACAATAATTTCATTGTTATCAACATTTTCATCGAGTTATGTTTATGGAAAAAAACAAATTAATGTAGTTTTTAATAAAAACTCTTTATTATCATTAGGAAAAATTTTTATATATTTAGTAATATTGATATTTATTAGTTTAGCAGCTTGTTTAAATGGGACAAATTATTACATAGTATTAATAAGTTTTATAATTTCAATATCGCTAATATTTTATATGATGTTCAAAATAATGATTTTTTATACTCATCCATTCTTTTATAAAAAATGTATTAAAAGTGAATATATAATTCGTGAAAAAAAGCATATAAAAAAAGCCAAACCTTTAGAAGCACATCTGGATATTGAAATACAGAATTTAAAAGAAGTGACTATGGCATTAATACAAAAAAATGATAATGATTATAATATAAATATTAATGGTATTATGGATATGATTGAAACTTCTTTGTTAAGTAATTCAAAAAATATTCAGGAATATTACACTGAAATGATCAATAGAACTGATTTTATATCATCAATTTTAGAAATAATTTCACATTTAATCAAGTATAATAAAATTTCTGAAGCAAATCATTTAATGGCACAATTGTATAATCGTTTAAAATTTTATAGAGTTGTGTTAATTCAAGATTATCTTGCTCATAGTAATATAATTGCATTAATAAATAAAGGCAAATATATCGAAAATGAAATAGATGCACAAGAACATTATAGAATATTATGGTCAATTATTAATAATGAAATTCATTTTGTATATTTATATCAATGTGAATTAGATTTAAGTTATTGCAGGTTAGGAAAATTAAGCAAAAATTATATTTATTATTTTACCTATAATGATTTTTTAGAAAGAACTTATTTAAGCATCAAAGAAAATAGATTTTTAACAGATACTGAAAAAGAAAGAATTTTTGATCAACTTTATGATAACATAAGAATGATGGAGCATAAAGAAGAATTTCCTGATGCTGATATAAGACATTGGTGGAATGACGAGCTAAATAAAGATAAAGTAAAAATTCCTTTAATAATAAAAGGTGAACCTATCATACTTATGATATTAAAAATGTTTGAAGAACAAGATGTAAATAACTTAATAAGATATAGAACAATGAATGTTTCAAAAAAATTAATGGATTATATTGTTAGTTTAGCAACATTATCTTTAATAACATTTATAAATAAAGAGTGTAAAAGAAAATATGTTAATGACTTAGATTTAACTAAATCTCAAATAGTAGATACATATACTAAAGCGAATTTTCATTGTATAACGATTGATGCTGAAAATTTAAAGGAATTATATAATCTTTTTACAGAAAACTATATAAAACAACCTGAAGGAAGAGCGTATCATTTGTGGCCTAGATTGACATTATCGCTAGAAGTAATAAATAATTATTTTTATTATTTATTTAAAGATATAAATAAGGAAAATGAATTTTATAAATTAGTAGATAAAAATAATTTTAAATTAAATAAGGATATTATAAGGATTCTTGAAGAACTTAAGATAAAAAATAAAATAGTAGTGAAAAAGAGTAAAAAATAAATAATAATTTAATATAATTTATTGAGGTCATTTATTTATGATAATCAAAAATTATATTAAAGAAAAAGAAATAAATTCTAAAGAGATAACAATTAAAATACCAATAATTTATGAAATAATGAAAAAATATATAAATGAAGAAATATTGAAGAAGGGGCTGTTACGAAATTAAATAATTAATTTCTGACAGTTCTTTTTTTCTTGCAATTAAAAAAGCGTGCCGGGAATCAGACCCCTCGACGCTTATTACATGATACAATATGTTTGAAAGAAGTTGTATCACATGAAATATTTTACTATAAAAAGTAGTCTTTTTCTAGTGTCCTCATCTAAGTGTGATGAGGAATATCGAAAAAATCAGAAGTTAGTAATTTAATAAATTATGTTTGTATAAAAAAAATTAATAAGGATGAGCAAGACATCAGAAAATAATTTACCTTTTTAGATAAAGAAATAATTAAAATTAGTTACTGAAATATTACATTACATTGAATCTTAAAGAAGAAAAATTAAATTATTTCAAAGAAAAAAGGTTGTTACAAATTAACTAATTTCGTAACAGCCCCTTTTCTTTTTTGAAAAATGATGGTAGCATGTAAAAGTAAGTTTATATCATTAAAAGGCTTTTAGGTATTGTAAAGGAGGTAAATAAAATAAAAGCAGGATTATACGCAAGAGTATCAACGGATATGCAAGTAGAAGGATATTCGATTGATGCACAAAAAGAGTTATTAGTAAACTTTGCAAAAAGTAAAGAATATAGTAGTTATAAATTTTATATTGATGGTGGATATAGTGGTAAAGATTTAAATAGACCTGCTATACAAGAATTAATGAAAGATGTAGAAAATCACGAAATTGATACAGTTATAGTTTTTAAATTGGATCGTATTTCCAGAAGTCAAAGAGATACTTTATATTTAATTGAAGAGGTATTTAATAAGTACAATGTGAGTTTTATTTCTGTCAGAGAAAATTTTGATACAACAAGTCCATTTGGTAAGGCCATGATTGGTATTTTATCAGTATTCGCTCAATTAGAAAGAGAAACTATTTTAGAAAGAACAAGATTAGGTTTAAGAAAACGTGCTGAAGCAGGTCTGTGGCGAGGAGGAGGAAAAATTCCTTTTCCTTATGATTATGATGAAAAACAAGGAATTTTAATTCCTAATCCAGGAAAGGTAGAATTATTGAATAAAATGATAACTTTATATTTGGGTGGTAGTAGTTTCCTTCAAATATCTAATATTGTTGGTATGGATGAAAGTATGGTTGAAAAAAGAATTCTTAGTAGAACTAATTTAGGTATTATTCCATATAAAGGCGAAGAATTTGAAGGCCAACATGAACCTGTCGTTAGTGAAGAAATATATAATAGAATAATTAAAATGAATAAACTGCGAAGCAAATCAAGAACAGCAAGACACTACTTACTATCTGGTAAGATATATTGTGGAAAATGTGGTGCAAAATATCGTTATCAAAAATGGGGAAAAAGATTAATATGTTATTGTTACTCACAACAAAAAAGTAGACCTAAATTTATTAAAGATCCTAATTGTAAGAATAAAAGATATGATTCATTTGAAATAGAAGATGCAGTTTTAGAAAACATATTTGCTATGTCTTTAGATGAAAAGATGTTTGAAGAAAATATGTTAATTTTAAATGTTAATACTGTAGAAGAATTAGAAAACAGGATTAATAAATTATCTAATCAAATAGAAAATCTACTTAACTATATATCTCTTGGAATTGCAATAAAAGAAACATCAAATAAAATTAATGTATTAGAGGAAGAAAGAAAAAAACTAAAAGAACAATTAAAAGATGAAAAAGAAGCTCAATCCCAAATTGAAACAATTAAATCAATGATTAAAGATTTAAGAGAAGTTTGGAATTATATGGCTTTTAATGAACAAAGATTAATTATAGAGCATTTAGTTGAAAAGATAGTTATTAATGATAATAAAATTAATATATATTATCAATTAAAATGATTTTATTTTTAATATTATTTTCTCGCCATATCTGTTATTATTTCAATAAAATTTAAAGATAAGTTTAACTTAATAGAAGAAATGATACTAGATAGACTACTAGGGATAATTAGATAACATAAATTTTGAACCTATTAAATAATATGTCTGCAAAATTGCACTATAGCGTAATAAAAAGACGAAAATGCAAAAAGATTACGCCTTGGCGTAATAAATTGACAAAAAATTAATATGGTATTATAATGGTTTTATAAAAGAAGGAGAAAAGATTATGGTTATTCGTGAAAGATATTTAAAATTAATTAGACCTTTTTATAATCAAGAATTAATAAAAGTCTTAATTGGAATTAGACGCTCAGGAAAATCTGTTATTTTAAGACAAATAATGGATGAATTAAAGAAAACTAATATCGATGATAGTCATATTATTTATATTAATTTTGAAGATTATGATTATGAAGAATATACAGAACCAAAAAAATTAAATAGTTATGTAAAGGACCAAATTATTGACGATAAAAAATACTATATATTCTTTGATGAGATACAGAATGTTGATGAATGGGAAAAAGTTGTTAATTCCCTAAGAGCAACAGAGAATACATCTATTTTTATAACTGGTTCTAATAGCGATTTATTATCTAGTGATTTAGCAACACATATTGCTGGGAGATATGTAAGTTTTAAAATAACTCCTTTTACATTTGGAGAAGTATGCGAACTTTCGAATATAGTTAATAATAGAGATATTGAAGATGCCTTTAACGACTATATAAAATGGGGTGGGATGCCCCAAAGATTTATGCAACAGGATGACATATCTAGAAAAACTTATTTAAATGATATTTATGATTCCATTATAATAAAGGATATTGTAAAGCGATTTAATATAAAAGATATTGATTTATTAAATAGGATAGTTACCTATATTTTGACTACACCATCTCAGGTATTTTCACCTGACAGTTTAAAAAAATATATGCAAAGCGATTCTAGGAATGTTTCTCTTGAAACCCTATATAATTATATTGACTATATAACTAGAGCCAACTTAATTTCCAAAGCCGAAAGATATGATGTAAGAGGCAAAAGAATTCTTACTGGAAAATATAAATATTACTTAACTGATTTAGGATTCACTAACATTTTAAGTGATGGTAAAAAAGAACAAATTGGGGCTTATTTAGAAAACATTATCTATAATGAACTTATTGCAAGGGGATTTAATGTCAATGTTGGAACCTTGGATAGTGGAGAAGTTGATTTTATTGGAACCAGATTTAATGAAAAAATATATATTCAAGTTACATATATTTTAAGTGATGAAAAAGTGATTGAAAGAGAATTTGGTGTTTATAAAAAAATAGAAGATAATTATCCAAAATATGTTCTTTCAATGGATAAAATTGATTTATCAGAGAATGGTATAATTCATAAAAACATAATTGACTGGTTGTTAAATAAATAAATTAAAAAAAACTTGAAAAAATCAAGTTCTTGCTAACATCTTGCTTTCTAAGATAGCAATAGGTTTATAAAAGATATAAGATAAAACTATTAAGACAGCAACTCCCGTTAAGACTAAATCTAAATTAAATACCTGTGTTCCATAAATAATTAAATAACCAATTCCTTCTTTACTAACTAGAAATTCACCCATAATGACTCCAATAAAACTTAAAGATAAGTTTAACTTAATAGAAGAAATGATACTAGATAAACTACTAGGAATAATTAGATAATATAAAGTTTGCAATTTACTAGCCTTAAAACTTTTAAATAGTAATAAATGATTCTTATTAACATTTACCATACCTGTATAAATAGTAACTAAACTAACTATTAAATTAATAAGTAAAGCCATAATAATAACAGATTTAATATTGGCCCCACACCATATTAAGATTAATGGACCAATAGCAACTTTAGGTAAAGAATTTAACATAGTAATAAAAGGATCAAATACTTTATAAATAGGTTTAACTAAATAAAATAGAATAGATATTATAAGACTAATAATAAAACCTAGACTAAAAGATATTAATACTTCTTTAGTAGTAGTATATAAATGATTAAAGAAATTATGATTACTAATAAGATTAATTAAAGTTTTAATAATTTTACTAGGACTAGAAAAGATAAAACTATTAATAATATTATATTTACTTAAAAATTCCCAAGTAAGTAAGAAACTAATAATAATTATTATTTGAGTAAGAAGAATTAGAAGATTATCTCTTTTAATTTTTTTTAGATAAGCTATTTGTTTCGGTGACATATTCCTCTAACTCCTTCCAAATAAGTTCATAGTAATAATTAAACTTAGAATCTTTACGATTAAGAATAGGGTTTTTTGGATTATCTAGTTTAATATCATAAATACTTTTTATAATTGCTGGTCTTTTCGATAAGACAATGACTTTACTAGAAGTAGCAATAGCCTCGCCAATATACGAAATAAATGTAATCATCGAAATATAAAGAAAACAGGGAAACTTTTTGGCTTCCTTGTTTTCATCTTTCATTAGAAGTATAATTTCCTAACTCCCATTTTATCGAGCATACTAATATAGTTGCTATCTAATCTTTTGATTAGTGCAATATCTGTATTATAGTAATACCCATCAAATGAGAAAAAGAATACTTCTATTTCAGCAAGACTGTCAAACAATCCTGTTCTTGCAATCTTCCATATCGGAATATTCCAAGAATTATCTGCATATTGCAAGAATTCTTCTAGCAATTCAGACTTCTTTTGAATTTCTTTATCAATCACGTCGTTTCCTCCTCCCTTAAATATTGATTGATTTTTCTAAACCAATCTACCTTAATATATAAATAAACTACACTTTTATTGGAGCATTAGTTCCATGTCAGTAATGCTAATCAAAATAAGCATTTAAAATAATGTATGTAATTTATTAAGGAGGGATAATATATGAATTACAATAGCAATAAGAATAAAGAAAAAAAGGAACAAAAGGTCAAAGAAAAACAAATATCATCAATTAAACTGCTTGACAATCGAATAATCTATGTTGACGGATCTATTGATGATGATTTAGCAAAGGACGTCATAGATAAATTGTTAAGGCTTGATACTCTAAATCACGATGATATCGTAATGTATATTAATTCAAATGGTGGTAATGTTTCATCAGGTCTTGCAATTTATGACACGATGAATATGATTAAGAGCAAAGTATCTACTGTATGTATTGGTAAATGTTTTAGTATGGCTAGTGTACTACTCGTTAATGGTGCAAAAGGAAAAAGGTATATCTTACCCAATGCCGAAGTAATGATACATGAAGTATCTTCATTCTCTATTGGTAAGGTTGGGGAAATGGAAAACAATTTAGACCACTCAAGAGATTTGAACCATAAACTATTCAAAATACTAGCCGAGAAAAGTAATAGAACTTACAATCAAATAAAAAATGAGGCTACTGGTAAAGACCTGTGGTTGAGTGCTAGTAAGGCTTTACAATATGGAATTATTGATAAGATACTATATAGTAGTGGTGATAATGATGTTTATAAGAAACACAGACAAAGATATTCGTGATGAAGAGTTTGAAGCAATCATAAGCAGTCATTATGACAATGTCAAACACTACATGATTAGTTATGTAATACCTGAAACTATAGCATTTTATCTTGCTACTGGGTATTATGGCTCATGTATGTATGAAGAACCATTAAAAATACATATTAATTCAATAGTGGCTGAGTTATTCAACTACAGTATAGAGGATATGATGGCATTAAAAAAAGAAGTAAAGGCTATTCTAAAACTCAAGTACAACTTAGAAGTTGAAGATGAAGACCCATTGAGTTTCAAATAAGCAGATATATAAAATCAAACATTTGATTAATTTAACAATAAGTTAGAGGTCGATTACAAGTTGAATGAGGTAGGAAAAGATAAAATCAACATAATCTACCTTTGATTTAATAGAGGGAGATAGAGTTATGGCAATATTTGCTTATGCAAGAATAAGTACTGATGAGGTAAGACAGCATATAGACAGACAATTTCGAGAGTTAGAGGCTATGGGAGTACCAAGTGAAAATATATATTACGATGTGGCAAGTGGTACAAAAACAGATAGAATTGAGTTTAATAGGTTGCTACAAAGTGTTTCAAGTGGCGACACAATTGTTTCTACCGAGGTTAGTAGGATTACTAGGAGCATTAGACATTTAATTGAGATAATGGATTTCGTGGTGGATAAAAGGTTAAAGTTAATTTTAGGTAATTTTGTGGTTGACTGTACTGCAGATACACCTGATCCAATGACACTTGCTACAATTCAACTTATGGGTGTGTTTTCACAACTTGAACGAGATATGTTATCTTCAAGAGTTAAAAGCGGAATGGCAAATGCTAGAGCAAAAGGTAAACAGATAGGTCGTAAAGTTGTTAATAGTGTTGCTGACATACCACCAACATTTATCAAGTACTATGGTTTATATGAAAATGGTACAATTAACAAAAGTATGCTCTCTAACTTAACAGGTATATCATATCCTACCACACTCAAATATGTTTCAATATTACAAAAGAAAAGCAACTAATACAGTTGCTACTTCTCCATTGTGGAAATGATACCTTGAATATAAGATTGGACTTTTACCTTATCTATGTCATGTAATTTCTTATAGTTGAAGAGTAAAGTGCTTTCTTCTTCTGTTAAAGTTAAATCACTTGGAGCTGAATTATCAGTAATTCCCAAAATGTAATCAACACTAGTATTTAATACCTTACTCATAGCAATCAAAACATCAGCACGTGGTTTTATAGTACCCTTAATGTATTGATTAATGGTTTCTTTTGATACACCTAATTCAACAGACAACCATACTTGAGTTTTATTCCTAACATTAAGTAAGTCCTGTATATGAGTTAAAGCACCAGTATCCATTTTAGCCATATTAACGCCTCCGTCAATTATTAGTTATATAAGTAGTATGTAAAACTTATACTAAAATCATACCGTAATTATTGACTTACAAATTGAAGCATGATACACTTGAGGTGAAGTTATACTTAACTATCAGAAAGGAGTATGTATGAAAAAGTCAGTTTTAGTATGTTTATTGTTGATAGGAATGGTTATGCTTACAGGTTGTCAAAATGATAATTCAAAATTAGAAAAGTATTTGAAAGATAACAACTATACAAAGTCTGGTGAATGCTGGACTAAAGACATTGTTGATGGAGAATCAACAAAGACAGTTAAATACTGTTTATCAGAATGTAAGTATTATTCGGAGGATAGCACAATGAATGATAAGTTCGTACTTGATATATCAACTCTTGACATGACTTATCAGTATAGTTTTATGTTATATACCTATAAGTCATCATCAGCAACATCAACTTGCCTTTATAATGATGGAAAAAAAATTGCTAAAGATGATTATACTTGCAAGTTAGCAACCTCTCTAGCATATAAACATTTAGAGTTATTCAAAGATGTAATAATCGATAAACTAGATGTTAAACCGAAAAATGTATGCAAATAATCAACAATATAATTTATCTGGAACGAGTATCAACTAGGAAAAGTGAGTTTTCACGACACCTAGTTTTTTCATTTATTAAAGGAGGAAAGTTATGACAAGACTAATAACAACAACTATATATGATGAGGTCTTACACAAGATAGAAACACTAGATAGGAACAACATTGATAATGTAGCATTATTCAACTCAAGAATATTAAAGGCTACAACTACATTTAAGGATAGTAATGGTGGTGTGATGAAAATTACATTAATTAATGATAAATCATTAGCAATAGGAATGGAGCAATTAGATATTGCCAATCTATCCAAAGAACAGCAAATGCTATTTTGTAGGTTAATGATCCAAAAGCACTTATTATTCACAGCACAGGACATTATATTATATAGAATACTGCTAAATCATTATATTAACAATCAAGTAGATGGTGTTGCTACTATATCGCTAGATACCATACATAAAGAGTATCGAGGAAAGGCATTTAGATATGAAAAAGGAAAGAAGTATGATGATGATACATTTCAAGCATACATAAACACACTTAACAAACTAATAAGTACAACGGTTATCTTTAACTTTGATGAAAGCAATTTAAAAGTGGCTAGATACTACAAATCTAATGAAGAATACAATATATCAAGTCAATTGTTGCAAATATCTAAAGGCATTACTAGAGATAACATAGACACCACAAAGTTCAGCTATACCTTAGGTAAAATTGGAGATTACTTTGTTAATTCCAAGCAATACGGTCAACTTCTACCAAAAGAGATATATTCATTAAGGTTTAATCAGATAGATACTTTCAATATTGCTATATATGTTGCTAGAATGATAGTTATAAACAAACGCTGGAGGAAAAATATAAACATTTACGTGTCAACATTATTATCAAGAATAATGAAGTATAACATCAAAGGCTATAGTACATCATTAACCTATATGCAATATCTATCCACCTTAGACGGAGTTAAAAGAAACAAGAAAATCAAGCAAATTGATGAGCAACTTAACTACGTACTTACTCTACTTAAAGAAAAAAACATCATCACTAATTACAAATATACGGGAAAGTTTCAATACAAATATATCAAAGATGAAGAACTATATATAACAATACTAGTGGGTAAGAAAGGTAATACTAAGTAGTAATTTTTACCATAGGTAAGGGTTAAACATTTCATAGGTAGTGTATCGAAATAATGGGAAAAGTGTTGAAATATAAAGGAACAAGTTTGTTAATATAATAATATGATTAATATAATATCATCATAACAAACTGTGTTATGTAAACCTAACCCATATGTATATAGTAGTGATGATATTATATTAATTAATATTGTTATACTCTGTTATATGGTATGAGGGGTTTATTTACTGGGTAAAGGCTGGTACAATCGACATTCGGTTGTGGCAGTATGCTTATTTACTCGTTCGTAGTCATATTCAAGGCAATAAGTTGCTTTGAATTTCATAAGTTTAAATGAAAGAGGAAATACTTATGAAAGAAAGGCTATCAAAGAATGGTAAAAATATCAAAGTTAAATTAAGTAAAGAACAACAGTCGAAAATGTTAGAGTTCTTTGCTAAAACATCTATACCTAGAATGCTACAACCAAGTAAGGAGCAAAAGTAGTATGAAGAATGCAGGTATATATGTACGTGTATCAACCGAGCGACAAGCACAAGAGGGTTATTCAGTATCGGCACAAAAAGAAAATCTTACTTCATTTGCAAAAACAAATAATTTCAAAGTATATGATGTTTATGCAGATGAGGGTATAAGTGGAAAAAGTGTTGAAGGAAGACCCTCAGTAAAAAGGTTAATTAAAGATATACAAGACGGTAAAATCGACGTAGTGTTAATCCAAAAGTTTGATAGATTAACAAGAAATATAACAGACACTGAAGATTTTATTAAACTGTTTCAAAAGTATGATATTGACGTATGGTCTATATCAGACGGAAAAGTCGATATGAGCAATTCAAACGGAAAGTTTATGACCTTACTTAAAGGCTTATTCGCTCAACATGAACGAGAATTAACTGCTGAAAGAATTAAGGTTGCATTAAGTGAAAAAGCAAGACAAGGTTATACACTATGCTGTGGATGTACTCCTTATGGTTATAATAGAAAAAAGGGAAATAAAGTTATTATAATAAATCAAGAAGAAGCAAAGGTTGTGAAAAGAATATTCAAGATGTACCTAGATGGTATTTCGTTTACTGCTATAGCAAAAGCACTAACTGTCGAGGGTATACCAACTAAACGTGCAGGTCAAACTATCAATATAAAGAAAAATGACGCAATAGTTGAAACAAAAACATTTGTGGGGGTATGGTCTCCAAAAATGATAAGATTAATGTTATCTAACCCTGTTTATATAGGTAAAGTTAGGTATGGCATAGGTAGAAAAGATTACTATATAGGTGATGGTATTCATAAACCAATCATAAGTGAGACAATGTGGAATAAGGTGCAAAACAAGTTATCTAAAATAGAAACCAAGGTTCATACAAATAGACCAAAAGATGATGTGTACTTTTGTGGTACTCTAGTATGTGGTATATGTGGTAAAAGATTAACAACCTCGAGGACTATAGGAAGATTAAGAAAAGATGGCACTAGGAATTTATTTAATTCGTATAGATGTGTTAATCAAGAGAAACAAATATGCACTGCTAGATATGTATCTCACTCAAAAGTAGAAGAAGCCTTTATAGAATACTTAACAAACAATGTTGCAGAATTAGATAGTATAGATGATGTAGTCATTGAAGAGGATAATCAAGACCAAGAGGAAATAAACAATATTAAAAGGCTATTAACAGCCAAGAAAGCAAAGCAAAAAGAAGTAATGAACTTGTTTATGGCTGAAAAGTTAGATTACCAACAATTCAAGTATATGAGTGAAGAACTAGACCGTATCATCAAAGATAATGAAACTAAACTGTCGCATTTGGAACAAGACTATGCAAACAACGCAAATATAAACAAAGCAGAGATTTCAAGGTATATAGTAGACCATTGGAAACTTTTAACCAATAAAGAAAAACTGAACTTCTTAAATGAGTTTGTGGAAAGTATTATCATAGTTAATCGTGATACTGATAGACACAATGGTAAGGCAGAGATATTGGATGTCAAGTTCTATGATTATAAACAACAAAACCCTAGTAATTGCTAGGGTTTTACTATGCCTTTAAATAATGGTATGTTAATTCGGTATATAACTTCTCCAATATCATGGGTAACTATAATTGCTGTTTTACCTTCTGATTTAATAATATTATAAACATCATTACTTACTTCTAATCGGGTTTGATAATCTAGAGCACTAAAAGGTTCATCTAAAAGTAAAATATCCGGATTAGTAGCAAGTGTTCTAATTAAAGCCACCCTTTGGCGCATTCCTCCCGATAAACTACTAGGATACTTATCCTTAAACTCTAATAAATTATATTTTTTAATAAGATTATCGACAAAACTTAAATTTTCTTTAGTAAGACAGTGAGTTAATCTAAGTCCCAAAATTGCATTATCCCAAATAGTTAAGTAGGGTAGTAAACAGTCTGTTTGGAGCATATAACCAATTTTTTTATTATGCGTATCAATTAACCCTTCAAAATCTTTATCTAATCCGGTAAGAATTGAAAGGATAGTAGATTTACCACATCCTGAAGGACCCACAATAGCCACAAAATCCTTATCATCAATACTAAACGAAATATCTTGTAAGGCTAGAACTTCTCCTTTTAGAGTATGATATTCTTTTTTTAAATTTTTTATTTCTAAAACTTTAGGCATTATATATCCTTTAAAGTTATTTACCTAATCATTATTAACTAAAATATTAAAATCTATCTTGTTTTCTATAAGGTTATTATCTAACATTACTTGTTCTAAATTTTGATAAGCCATTTCTTTAATATGGGTATCATTATACCAACAATCATAATCTTTATATCTTTTAATCATTGTAGTTAAATTATTAAGACTTTCATCTTTAAACTGATTATGGATAACAAGGGCTACTACATCTGGTTTATTATTATTAACAAATTCTAAACCTTTATTTAAGGCTTTCTTAAATTTATCAATTATATCTTTATTGTTTTCAATATAACTTTTTCGAGCATAGTAAGTTGTATAAGGCATTTCACCAGAATATGCACCAATACTAGCCACAACATAGCCTAAATTTTCTTTTTCTAACTTCGTAGCGGTTGGTTCAAAGAGATTAACATAATCTCCCATTCCCCCAATGAAAGATCCCGATAACGCCGCAAATTCAACCGAGTAATTTAAATTTATCTTATTACTATCAATATTCATTTTCTTCAGAGCATTTAGAAAATTTAAGGCTGGCATCCCGCCTTTACGACCTACTAAAACTTCTTTACCATATAATTCTTCTAAATTAAAGTTATCGTTTTTAGAACGACTTAAAATAAATTGACCATCTCTTTTGGTAAGACCAGCAAAGTTTACTAAGTAGTCTTTTTCGCCACCATTATAAACATAAATAGTACTTTCTAAACCCGCAAAGCCAATATTAACATCATTAGATAAAACTGCTGCGGCAACTTTATCAGCTCCTGGTGTTAAAATAAGTTCAATGTCTAAACCTTCATCTTTAAAATAATTATTTTCTATAGCAACATACCAAGGAGCATAGAAAACAGAGTGGGTAACTTCAGCAACCTTAATCTTTGTTAAAGATTTATCTTCATCTTTTTTATTATGAATATTAAGCAAGCCAATCATTAAAATTAATACTAAACAAATTATAATACTAAATATTTTTTTCATAATTCTCTCCTTATAGATAGTATATGAACTTTCTTAAAAATGGTGTGAGCTACTAGATGAATGATAT
>CAKOSD010000012.1 GCA_934101745.1 uncultured Bacilli bacterium
TCAGCATGGGGTTATCAATTATATTCTCTGATTAAATGGACGATGACGAGTTAACATTTTAACTGAGTGAACTAAAGCAGACTTTAGGCAAATGGATGGAACAAAAATACATAGAATATAAAGACAAAGCATCTTGGCATATCCATTAACCAAGGTGCTTTTTTATATGCCCTGAATAAGGCATTTAAACTGTTCAAATATGCCCTTGACAAGGCATTTAAAAGGTCATGCTAGTGGCGGCACCACATTTAAAAACAGTAGTGAAGAAAGGAATAATGATATGGAATTTTTAAAAGCAATCTTAGGAGAAGAACTTTTTAAACAGCTTGTGGCAAAGCTTGATGCTTACAACGGAGATGAAGCTAACAAGGATAAGCAGGTTAAACTTGGCAACCTTGCAAGCGGTGAGTATGTGGGTAAGGGTAAGTATGATGCATTGCAGGATACATTAACAGGCAAGGAAACAGAGCTTACTAATGCCAACCAGCTTATTGAAGATTTAAAGAAGGCCTCTAAAGACAATGAAGGTATGCAGGATAAGTTTACACAGTATGAGCAGCAGAACACACAGTTACAGGCAGAACTACAGGAGACCAAGATTAAGTCGGCCATCAAAGTTGCATTGCTGTCTGAAAAGGCTATAGACGTTGACTATCTTACATATAAGCTGAATGAAAAGCTGAAGGAGAAAGGCGAATCTTTAGAGCTTGATGAAAACGACAATATCAAGGGATGGAGTGATAAGCTTTCTGGCTTAAAGACACAGTTCCCTACAATGTTTGAGTCTGTTTCTGATAACAATGACGGATATCAGGTTTTTAAACCTAATAAGCTTCCGAATGGTGAAACTACAGGAACACTCACAAAAGAAGAATTACTAAAGAAGCCATATGCTGAGAGGGCAAGAATTGCACAGGAAAATCCTGAAGCGTATGCAGCAGCAATGAATTCTTAAAAAGAAAGGTTAAAAAGGTGATTATTATGGCAACAACAAAGTTAAATGATGTTATTAATCCACAGGTCATGGGAGACATGATTGAAGCCAAGATTATAGCACAGGCAAAGATTACACCATATGCAAAGGTTGATGATACTCTTGAAGGTGTACCAGGTGATACAGTAACAGTTCCGTCTTGGGATTATATTGGAGATGCAGATGATTTTGATGTTGAAGCGGCGGCTGATACTGACAAAGAAATTCCAACAACTAATCTTACTGCATCAAGCACAACATTTACTATTAAGTGTGCTGCAAAGGCTGTTTCGGTTCTTCAGACAGCTATTAATTCAGGTAAAGGAAATCCTATCGGACAGGCTGAAACTCAGCTTGCAAAGGCAATTGTAGCCAAAGTTGATAATGATGTAATTGCAGCAGCATATACATCAAAGAAGACATCAGGTGATGGTGCTGCACAGATTTCATATGCAGGAATCGTTGATGCTAATACATCATTCCTTGATGAAGAAGATGGCATTGAGAAGGTAATGTTCATTAATCCTGCACAGGAAGCAACACTTCTTAAGGATCCTAATTTCTTATCAGCTGATAAGTTTACAGCAGGTGTTGCCGTAAACGGTGCTATTGGTAAGATTGCTGGAGCTTGGATTAAGAAATCTAAGAAAGTTAGACTTGTTACAGCAGCGGTTGATGCATCATCAGGAACAGCAGTAACAGCTGATAATATAGCTGAACTTCAGACCAAGGTAGATCCTACTGTTAAATTAGAGATTGGAAACAAGGTGAAGAACCTTGCAGCAGCTAATCAGTATTATGTATGCCCTGTCCTTAAGATGGAGCCTGATTCATCAGAAACAGAGTACACAGAAGATGAGCTGGCAGCAATTACAATCTTCTTAAAGAAGAATACACAGGTTGATCATGAGTGGTTTCCTAAGAAGCAGAAGCATGATATTACTGCTACTAAGTATTATGGTGTTGCGCTTACTAATACAGCTAAAGTTGTTCTTGCTAAGTTTAAGAAATAAGGGGGTGTTCCCTTATGTTAATGACTATTGAAGAACTAAGGCAGTTTATTACAACAGATAAGACAGATTTGGTGCTTGATGCGCAGCTTCAGGCACTGGAACTGCTGATTAGAAAATATACCAATAATAACTTCCAGGATAGAAACAGACGATTCAGGTGTAATGTATCATCCACAAGCGGTTTGCAGTATGCATCAACCTTATTCAAGGTTGGTGACACTGTACAGCTTTCAGAATCTGCCTTTAATGGTGGCTTATATACAATTACAGGTATTGATTTAGAAAACGGCTGTATGGGTCTAAACGGAGCTTTAACGGATGAATCCCATGTGCTTGTTACTAAGATATTCTATCCAAAGGATGTTAAGATGGGTGCTGTGGATATTATCAGATGGAAGCTTAAGAATGAGGACATAAACAGCGGCGACACATCAAAAATGAATATACAATCGGAAACATTAAGCAGACATTCTGTCACATATGCGCAGGATACTTCCGAAACTGATATTGATGGTTCATTGGGTGTTCCGAAGAAGTATGTTTCATTTTTAAATGCTTACAAGAAGGCAAGGTTCTAGGGGGTGCTTGTATGAATAGGATAGGCGGCAATACAACAGCTATAATTCAGATTAATACAGGCACAACCAAAGATGCCACAGGTTCAAGAGTCAAGACTTGGGAGACAGTTGACACTCTTACAGGTTTCATTGACCTTCAGGCAGGTGATTCACGATATACAGGCTATAATGCTAAGATTCAGGAATCAACGCACATCTTTGTAGCAGATTATAAGGAGCTTGACGGCAGAATAAAGGCTGAAAACAGCAGGATTCTTATAGATGGTGTTATATATGATGTAAAGGTTATTGACGACCCCATGAATTTACATAAGCAGCTTGAAATATATCTTGCTTACACAGGAGGACAGTGATATGGCAGATGTTGAATTCATTGATAATACAATGATGGTAAATAGAGCAATTGAAGATGCTGTTGGCGCTTTTTTACTTGAAGCATCAGGTGAAATTGCATCAGAAGCAGCTAGAAATACATCTGTTGATACAGGACAGCTCAAGGGTTCGTGGAAAGCCAATGTAGATGAATCTAAAGGTCAAGCAACAATTGGAAGTGGTCTTGAAAATGCAATATGGAATGAACTTGGAACTGGTGAATGGGCGGCTAATAAGGATGGAAGAAAGAATCCTTGGTATATTCCAGTAGACGGCTACAATGGGAAAAAGAAGCCTACATTTAACGGTAAGGTTGTTATTGTATATGGAAAACATAGAAAGGCTTTCTATAAGACTAATGGTAAAAGACCACAGCACACATTGCAGAAAGCTTTCAATGACAGAAAAACTGCTATTATAAAAAGAGCAGAACAGATATTTAAAGCCAAGATTGGTGAATGAGGTATGATATGACAATTGAAGCATTAGGCATAATTGATAGGCTGCTTACAGATGCAGGTATTAATTATGAATATTATGAATGGACTTCTGACCTTGCTTATCCTTATTGGGTTGGTGAGTATCAGGAGGTAGAGCCGCTTAATGAAGATGGCATGTCTGAAAGCACGTTCATTATGTCAGGCTTTACAAGGGGTACTGCTTTGGAATTAGAGCAGGACAAAGGAAAAATAAAAAAATTGTTTGATGAGACATCAGGAAAATTGGTCACTTCTGACAGCGGTTCAGTGGTGGCTATTTTTTATGCAAATGCTCTTCCTGTTAGGAATGAGAATATGGATCTTAAAAGCATGACAGTTAATTTAAAAGTTAAAGAATGGAAGGGAGCAAAACTATGAGAAAATCAGGTATTAACAGCAATACACCTAATGATTTCTTGCTTGGAGCAGGTGTTGTATTTAAGAATTTTAAGTATGTTTATAGCAAGGTTGACGCAACAGGTTCAACACAGCCAGAAGGTACACTTAGAGTTATAGCAGATAATTCTGCAACAGAAAAAGATACGGAAATCAGAATCAGTAAATTAACACCTAACGTATCATTCATAGGTCTTGATAAAAGTTATACAAAGCCTGCTGTTGGTGATTATGTAACAGGAGCATGGACTGATGATGAGGACCATGTACTTGGTGCAACTAATGGTGGTAATAAGCTTTCTATTGTTCCTGAAATCACAGCAATTGAGGTTGATGGGGCAACAGTAGAGATTAAGGGCCTTAACCAGAAAACTGGTGAGACTGGTACACTTGATGTTAACCTTGCACAGCATACAAAGGAATCTATTAAGCGTGCAATTGTTGGTAAGGAAGCTGATACCTTAATTAAGGGATATGCACAGATTGAGACTAAGTCGCTTATTGAATTAAGTGATTATCTTGATAACATTGCGTTTGTTGGAACAATGACAGATGGTACAGAGATAATTGCCATCTTAGAAAATGCAATCTGTACATCTGGTCTTGAACTTGATAACAAGAATAAAGAGACATCTGTGTGCGCAACAACATTTAAGTCTACAGCTGATTTTAAGGGAAATGTATTTGATAAATTACCTATATACATTTTCTATCCTAATAAAGCAACTGCATAAGAGAGGAGATAAAACATGAGTGAAGTAACAACAGAAACAGTGAAAACAGAAGCTGAGATTATTGTAGAGAAGCCATATACATTGAGACCTATTGAAGCAGATGATCTTGATTATCTTGCAGGTATTATTGACAAGATTGGTATTGACAAGATTGCAGATTGCTTTGGTAAGAAAGAGATTAACAGGCTTGTTGAAGGAAAAGAAGTCAACAATGAATTAATCAAAGAGGTTGGCATAGATGTTATGGTAAAGATTGCTGCAATTGTCGTAAAGAATTACAGGGTTGCTAAGAAGGATATCTATTCGCTTTTAGCATCTGTATCAGGTATGACGGTTGAGGAAGTTGCACATCTTAAGCTGCCTGTGTATGTACAGATGATTATTGACGTATTTAAGCAGGACGGATTCATTGATTCTTTCAGGGTTGCTTCTTCATTACTCGGATAGGCTATGTTGAGTTTATGGGCTTGCTATATGAGAAGTACGCAAGCCCTAATGAGTTGATTAACAGGATGCTTAAGACAGGCAGATTATATGATTTTGTAAAGCATGTTGTTAAGCGAAAAAATGAAGAAGCTGAAAAGGAAGAAGATAATAAATTATGGTTAGCTTATCTTTCCAGCAATTCAAGAGAGACCTTTGCGGCATGGAAAAATGAGATTATTCATGGCTCACATGTAGCAGAGCAAAGACCACAGCAACATCAGGGCATTAGCAATCTGTCTATGTCGGATGCAGAAGTTAAAACAGCTTATGACAATGCGAAAAGCATACTGAAAAATTTTAAACTCTAACTAAAAACACATGTTAAAGCACCTATGAGGGTGCTTTTTTTATGCAAAAAAAGAGAGGAGGCTTTATATTTGGAAGTATTTAAGCTGCTTGGAACTATAGCATTAACAGGTGTTGAAGAAACAAATAAAGATATAGATAAAACGAAGCAGAACGGCGAGAAGCTTGCCACTCAGTTTAACAAGGCGGCGGATGAAGTTGCACAGTTCGGAATCAAAATTGCTACAACAGTTGCTTCTGCGGCTACAGCAATTGGAACACTTGCTATTAAGTCAGCAGCAGATTTCGAGACAAGCTTTGCAAAGGTTAGTACACTTCTGGATACTAATGCACTTGATGTTGAAGCATATAAAAAGAGAATAATGCAGGTTTCATCTGAAATGAATGTTTCTACAGATGAACTTTGTGAATCTATTTATCAGGCTATCTCTGCCAGTGTGGATCAGGCGGATGCAATTGATTTTGCAACTAAAGCCATGAAGCTTGCCAAGGGTGGTTTCACTGATACAGCAACAGCGGTTGATATTATGACAACAGCCATTAATGCTTATGGTATGAGTGCTGCAGATGCAGAGAGCATATCAGATAAGCTGATAATGACACAGAATAAAGGTAAAACCACTGTTGGAGATTTGGCAGCAGCTATGGGTAGAGTTATTCCTGCCGCCAATACATTTGGTGTATCCTTAGATGAATTGTGCGGATACTATGCGACAATGACCGCAAATGGTATTGCTACAGCAGAAACAACAACTTACCTTAACAGTATGATTAAGGAGTTGGGAACTGGAAGTGATACATTATATACACAGCTTGAAAATGCAACTGAAAGTGTATTAGGCGAGAAAAAGAGCTTTCAAGAGCTTAGGGCAGAAGGCTACACCGTTCTTGATGTTATTGGCATCTTAGGACAATACAGCGAGCAGACAGGCGACAGTATTATTGGTATGTTTAGTTCTTCTGAAGGTGGTATGGCTGCACAGGTACTCGCTAATAATATTGAAGGTGTTACAAGAAACATAGATGCAATGAAGAACAGCGCAGGCGCTACAGAAGAAGCTTATAAGAAAATGGCTTCTACATCTGCTGCGTCATTTAAGAAGATAAAGAATCAGATTGCTAATATGTTTACAGTACTCGGACAGAAGTTAATGCCTACCGTAGAGAAGTTGCTTACTAAGGCAGAAAAGAGTCTTCCTAAGATACAGAAGCAGGTGGATAAGCTACAGCCAACAATTGAGAAGGGGTTGAATAAGATTGAACCTGTTCTTGACTGGCTCATAGATAAAGCCCTTCCAGGAGCTGTAAAGATGCTGAGTTTTTGTGTTGAAAACTTTGATAAGCTTGCAATATCTATTGGCATAACAGTTGCAGCATTGAAAACAATGGCAATAGTAGGAACAGTGACAGAAGCACTTAAAAAATCAGCTACAGCAATGGGAGCATTTAATGCGATTATGACAGCCAATCCTATTGGAATGGTTGTTACTGCACTTGGGGCATTAGCAGTTGCGCTTGGTGCGGCATCTGTGGCATCTAAAACTGCTACAGATGATATTACGGAAAGTGTTAAGAAAACAAAAGAAGAAACAGATGCGATTTTAGAGAATAATCAGGCATTAAGAGATCAACAAGATGCCATAGACAAAAAGGCTGAATCTAGTTTGATTGAAGTAGCGAATACTGAAAGACTTTGGAAAGAATTACAGACATTATGTGATGAAGAGGGTAATGTAAGTGATGCTGATAAGGCAAGGGCAGAATTTATTCTTGGACAGCTTAATGATGCACTTGGCACCGAGTATACTATGACGGAAAATCAGATTGATAATTATAATGATTTAACTGAAGCGGTGTATAATACTATAGAATCCAAAAAAGCGGAAATTCTTTTGTCTGCAAAAGAAGAAAAGTATAAAAATGCATTGCTGAATCTGACAGAGCAAGAGGAGACTGCTTATAAGAAGAAAAGAGAACTTATTGAGCAGCAGAATGCTGTAAGTGAAAAAGAACTTGAATATGAGGAAGCAAAGAAGGCTGCTTCAGAAGTCAGTATTGATGCTACATATGCTGAAATGCAGGCAATAGATCAGAAGGTGGAAACGGCAAAAGCTGCGTATGATGCGGAAGTTGAAAAATTACAAGATAAGCAGAAAGCATATGACGATACAAAAGATAAGATATTTGAATACTATGACGATATAAGTGCATATGAAAATGCTTCTACTTTGATTTTGCAGGGCAACGTAACGGAAGCTATTGATTATATGGATAAGTTAGGAAGGTCGTATAAGTCGGCAGCGGATGTTGCAGGAGAGAGTGCAGAGAAGCAGAAGGAGACTCTTGAACAGCAGAAGAATGACGCACAGGATTATTATGTACTTCTTAGAAGCTATTATAATTCTGCAACGGAAGAGCAGAAGAAGTCCATTGAAACAAGATTAGAAGATGCCAAGGAATATGCTAAAAAAACGGCAGAAGAATATGCAAAAGTGGGTGAAAGTGCGGTATTAAGCTATAAAGAAGGTGTCGAAAGTAATCAGAATTCTCTGACAGAAAAAATGTCTGATTTATCAAAGCTTGCAGTTAAATCTGCAAAGGATGAAGCGGATACATCATCTGTTGGTGAAAACATGGTTGATGGTATCAGCTCAGGTGTTGATAAAAAGTCAGGTTCGTTGTTTACAAAGATACGTTCACTTATAAAGAAGAGTATATTTGCAGCAAAGGATGAAGCAGATATACATTCACCATCAAAGGCCTTTGCTAAAGAAGTTGGTGCATTTATTCCTCCAGGTATCGGAAACGGTGTTGAAGAAAATGAAGAGGATGCAATAGAACCTGTTGAAAACCTGATTGATAAAATGGTGGTATCAGGAAGCAGCTCTGTTAATACGAATAATTACAGACATAATCCTGCACCGACAATCAATGCTTCTTTCAGTACTGCTGCCATTATAGACAAGCTTAATCAGCTTATGGATATGATTGCAAGCAGGGGAAATGACAAAATCTATTTGAATGGAGATGTTCTTGTTGGTGAACTAGCACCTGCAATGGATTCGGCACTTGGAGATATCAGCGCGGCAAGCATGAGAGGACAATAATATGATTGGTGTAACATTTGGTGGTTATCATTCTTATGATGATTTTAATTTAATATTAACAGAAAAAGAGATTGGAAGTGCTACGGTTAAGACCAATTATGTTGATGTTGATGGTGCACATGGAATGATTGATTATACAGAGTATTTTGGTGAACCTAAATACAAAAGCAGGACTTTGTCATTCAGCTTCAATACAATAGTTAATCAATCTGATTTTTTGGAACTGTATTCAAGTATATTGAATACTCTTCACGGAAAAAGAATGAAGATTGTGCTTGATGATGATCCAGAATATTATTATGTAGGAAGGCTGGATGTATCAGCTTTATCTAAAAATAAAAACATTGGTCAGATAAGTATTGAATGTACATGTGAACCGTGGAAGTACAAGGAGCTGCCGACAGTTGTAACACAGGTGGTTAATGGTTCAGCATCTATTACTCTTGTTAATTCAAGGAAAAGGGTAGTTCCTTCCATTACAACAACAGATTCAATGACAATAACATTTGGCGGTACATCAACAATTGTTAACGCAGGAACTTTTACAATCCCTACATTGGAGCTTGTAGAAGGAAATAATACTGTAACGGTAACAGGAACAGGCAATATCACCTTCACATATCAGGAAGGGGGCTTGTGATGAGAATAACCGCATTTAGTGATGATAAGCGGATATTAGATACATCATTGGAACAGCTTAAGCTTATCAATCCAAAGGTTAGTCAGGAGGATAACAAGGTGGGTTCCTTCACATTTACCATCTATCCTGACCATCCGTATTACAATTTCATAGAAAAAATGAAATCTATCATAACTGTGTATGAAGATGGAATAAAAGAGCCATTGTTCAGGGGCAGGGTTTATGATGAAAAAACAGGTTTCTATAATGAAAAGCAGGTTTCTTGTGAAGGGGAACTTGCTTTTTTATTGGATTCTATTCAAAGACCGTATTCCTTTCCAGCTGAAGGGCAAAGTGGAACACCTGCAGAGCTGTTTACACAGTATATTAATAACCATAATGCACAGGTAGATGAAGCAAGGCAGTTTAAGGTCGGCAATATAACTGTAACAGATCCGAATGATTACATAGTAAGGTCTAATAGCGACTATGTAAGTACATGGGATGAGTTAAATGCAAAGCTTATTGACCATCTTGGCGGTCATTTGTGGGTGCGCCATGAAGCAGATGGCATTTACATTGATTACCTTGCGGATTTTGAAGTGTTGAGTAATCAGGTGATAGAGTTTGGAAAGAATTTGCTTGATTTAGAAAAGAACATTAAGGCAGAAAACTTTGCAACAGCTCTTATTCCTCTTGGATATAAGCTTAAAGATGAGCAGGGCAATGAGACTGGTGAGAGATTAACAATCAAGGATGTTAATAACAATGTTGATTTTGTGTATAATGCAGAAGCCGTGGATAAGTATGGTTATATCTTTACGACCAACACTTGGGATGATGTAACACTTCCATCTAATCTTAAGACCAAAGGACAGGCATACATTGACAATATGGCACAGTTCACCGCTTCTATTTCGGTAAATGCTGCTGACTTGAACGGTGCAACCATAGATGGAGAGGTGGCAAATGTAAACAGTTTCAGGATTGGCAGATATGTCAAGGTAAACACAAAGCCACATTCTATTCAGAATCAGAATTTTATTGTAAAGCAGCTCACACGGGAATTGCTTAAGCCTGAAAACACTAAGCTTACATTAGGAACAACATATAAGACATTAACGGATAAGCAGTTATCACAGATGGAGCAGCTTAATCAGTATGTTAAAACAGTCAGAAATGAAGTTACGAATATTAAGCTGAATAGCAAAAGCATTGATACAACGGATATAACGTATCAGGCAAGTATGTCTGGTGTAGATGTGCCGACAGGTGAATGGTCCGCTGATATTCCACAAACATTACCAGGGCAGTATTTATGGACCAGAACGATTATAACTTACACAGATAAAACTACATCTACCAGTTATTCTATAAGCAGAATAGGGGAAGATGGACTGGCAGGACAACCAGGACAGCCAGGTAAAGACGGAAAAGGTATCAGCTCAACAACGGTTACATATCAGGCATCTTCAAGCGGAACTGTTATTCCATCAGGAACATGGCTAACGACAATACCTGTTGTAAGTGCTGGGCAGTATCTGTGGACGAGAACAGAAACAATCTATACAGATAATACTTCAAGTGTTGCTTATTGTGTCGGCATGATAGGAGAGCGTGGAAAGGACGCAGCAATCCAAAGCGACACTGAGCCAGCGGATAAAACCTATATGTGGTTAGATACATCTGTAAATCCACCAACTTTAAAGCGGTGGAATGGTTCAGCATGGGTTGTGGTTAATGATATGTCGAGTACAATCACACAGCTTGAACAGCGTTTTACAGCAGATATAAGTACATCTGAAAAAAGCTTAAAGCAGACAATGTCAGAATGCTATTACACTAAAGATGCAACAGATAATCTTGTGGGTGCAGTAAGTTCCTCTCTGGAACATACAGCAAAAGGATTTGAGATGCAATTTAATAATCTTACTAAGAATATTGATGATGTATCTAACAATGCTGATACAAGATTTCGCGAGATTAGCAAGTACATAAGGTTTGTTGATGGCAATATTGTATTGGGAGAAGCAGGCAGTGAACTTACATTGAAAATTGCAAATGACAGAATATCATTTTTTCAGAACAATACAGAAGTTGCATATTTTAGCAATAGAAAGCTGTACATAACAGATGGCGAATATACGAACAGCTTGCAGCTTGGCAAATTTGCTTTTATGCCTAGAACCAATGGCAATCTAACATTCAAAAAAATAATTGATTAAAGCACTTCACAGATTTGCTATGAGGTGCTTTTTTAATATCAAAATTTAAAGAAAGGGAAGGGCATGAATGAAGCTATTATAACAGCACTTGTTACATTAGTTGTTTGCTTGGTGAATAACTATGTAATGCACAACAAAACAATAGCATTGATTGATTATAAGCTGTCTGAATTAACAAAACGGGTTGATAAGCATAACAATGTTATTGAAAGAACATTTAAGCTTGAAGAACTGACCGCACTTCAGGAAGAAAAAATCAAGGTCGCAAACCATAGGATTGAAGATTTAGAGAAGAAAGGGTAAGTGTGTTAAGCTATGGATTTATCAAACTATGTAACAGTATTACCAATTGTTGTTATCTGCTATTTAGCGGGAATAGGCTGCAAAGCTTGGAGTAAGACTCCTGATAAGCTTATTCCAGTTATTGTGGGTGTTATTGGTGGAATCATTGCAATTCCTGCAATGTATATCATGCCTGATTTCCCTGCAACAGATATTATTACTGCCATCAGCATTGGTATTATGTCAGGTCTTGCTAGTACTGGTGTAAATCAGATTTATAAGCAGATTAAAGATAATTAATACTTAAGTAACACAAAATTGATACTCATTATTTTTAAGGAAGGTGTAACAGCCTTCCTTTTTTGAATTAAAACAGAAAGAAGGATTTAATTATGAAAAAAGGAATAGATATAAGCAGCCATCAGGGGAATATTGACTTTGATTATATTAAGGATAATTATGATTTTGTAATTATTCGCTGTGGATATGGAAGTGATTTAAGCGCGGATGATAGCGAGTGCAGCCAGTGTGACACTATGGCGCAGACATACATAGATGAGTGTGAAGCTAGAAATATACCATATGCGCTGTATTTATACCAGTATGCAGCTGATGATGAGCAGGCACGAAGTGAAGCAGCTCACATTAGAGAGTGGTATAACAAGAGCAATCCTATAGGGGTATTCCTTGACATAGAGGATGCTGACGGATATAAGGAAAGACATGGTATTGATTATTACAGTACACAGGCATTAGCCGTTGTTTGGCTTGATGAACTGGCAGATATTAAGGCTAAAGGAATCTATGCTAGTCATAGCTGGTTAAACACTTACATGAATGTAGATGAGCTTATTGAACATGGTGCGCTTATATGGGAAGCTCACTGGAATGATGATGGAGAAATCTGTGATGATAAATTCGCTATGTCACAGGAATCAAGCGACCATCATCTTGATGATGGTACAAGGGTTGACTATGACATTATGCGTGATGAAGTATATGATCAGCTTATTGGCAATACAGGTAATGAAGATACATCAACAGGGTCTGATGAGGTCGTAGATTCTACAAGCACAGATACAATGTATCATGAAGGTGATTATGTAGAATATGACAGAATATATGCATCTTCAACATCAGAAGAACCACTCACACCTTCCGCAGGATTCACAAGTGGAACAATCACAAGAGTTATCCCTGGGGCTGCCAATCCATACCTTGTAAATGACGGAACGGGTTGGATCAATGACGGATGCATTAATTCATCAAGCAATAACAATCAGACTTCTGATACATCTATAAATGTCGGGGATAAGGTAAGAGTGCTTGTTAATGCTACATATGATGGCGGCTCATTCGTGATGTACTATGACACATATGATGTTATCGAAGTTAAAGGAGACAGAGTTGTTATTGGTATAGTTAAAGACTGGAATGATGATGGTTCTATTGGAGACTATGATGTAACATGTGCAATTAATATCTGCAATATTGAAAGGGTGTAAACTATCAGGTAATATAGTAAAAAGGGAAGGTGTTGAGCCTTCCCTTTTATTGAATATCAATTTATGCTACCAAGAATAACTAATATGGTGATATAATCACAAAAAAGGGGGTGTATGTATGGGATTATTCGATATATTCAGTAAAAAGAAAAGCAATACTTTCAATCAGCAGGTACAGAACACAGAAGTAAATAGGTTTGGGGAAGATTTGACAAGACTTAATGAAAATGGTGAATTACCTTGGGGATGGGTTTCGAGAAAAGATGATTTTAGGGATAAAATAGCAAGCGAGTATTCATATTTTTTCAATGAATGGTTGAATTCAAGAGAAGAAGAACCTAAAAAGCAGTATGCGACTTTAAAGAGTTTAATGTTATATGTGAATGATGCTCAAAAGGCTTGTAAAGAAAAAGGTGAATGTTATGAATTTTGGTTTAATAATATAGTCGTAAGAGATGTGTGGATTCAGGATAGAAATAATGAACTACAAAACTTGACTCAAAACATAGATAAATTGCAGTCAGAGTATGAACGAAAGATATATATTGAAAATATAATTGCTCCAAAGCTAAGAGAAAAATTGCTTGAAATAATAAATGATAATTCTGGTATATTGCAGAAAGATATATATAAATACTTTGATGATGATGTTAAAGAATATATTGTATTTAACCTTTATAATATGGAAAAAGAAAATGTTATTATTAGAGAAAAATCAGGAAGAACATATAAATTAACCATAAAGGAATAGGTTAAACTACCCCTTCATGGTTAATATTAAACTATATAAATAAGAAGAGATTCTTTACATATTAAAGTTAGATTCATATCCAACAACCATGAGCTAATGAACTTGGACATCTGGAAATGGTTAGTACAATGGTTCATCAGCTTACAAGAAATCTTACAATGGAACAGATAAAAGG
>CAKOSD010000013.1 GCA_934101745.1 uncultured Bacilli bacterium
AATTTAGATTGTACCGGCGATTTTTATCTTCCTAAAGTATACGAGGAAATAATTAAACGTCAAAATGCTATTAAAGATATTGATGTTGCTAATTATGTAAACAAGGCTAGATTAGTAGAATATAAAAATTATAAAATTATTGTATCTATTAGTGAAGGATATCGTTCTTATGTAGGAAATGAACTTATGAAAATGTATCCAACAGCCGATTTTGTTTTAATAATTAACTTTTATCGCTTAACTTGTTCTTTAAGAATCGATAATGATAAATATGATTTAGGACAAGTCGCTAAGGAATTTACTCATAATGGCGGTGGTCATAAAAGAGCAGCCGGTTTTCAATTTGATGATTCCTCAATTCCTAAGATTGAAGAAATTATCTCCAAATATTTAGTATTAGCAAAAAATTAAGACAAAACAGTTTTTATATGTTAAAATAAAGTAGCAGAAGTTTTGACGAAGGTGGTATTAAAATGACAAAAATAATTGCTTTAGTAAATCAAAAAGGTGGTGTTGGTAAAACCACATCTAGTATTAATTTATCAGCGGCCTTAGGAAAAGAAGGCAAAAATACTTTATTAATTGATTTAGATCCCCAAGGAAATGCAACAACCGGTCTTGGAATTAATAATGGGGATATTAAACATGATATTTATGATGTAATGACAGGGGCTTGCGAAGTAAAAAGTGCCGTTATAAAGACAAAATTTAAAAACTTATCCATGATTCCCGCAACCTTAAATTTAGCGGGAGTTGACGTGGAATTTGTAAAAGCGATGCTAGAAGACTCTAACTTTCGTCAAAATGAACAATTAAAGTTGAGCCTAGAACCCTTAATGGGAACATATGATTATATTATAATTGATTGTCAACCATCTCTTGGTATTACTACTATGAATGCCTTGGTTGCCAGTAATTCCGTAATTATTCCGGTTCAGTGTGAGTTCTTTGCCCTCGAAGGTATAACCCAGTTATTAAATTCTATTATTATGGTTCAATCTAATATGAACCCTGGTTTACGCATCGAAGGAGTACTACTTACTATGTTAGATGGTCGTACTAATATTGGTCTAGAAGTAATTGAGGAAATACGTGGTTACTTTAAAAATAAAGTATTTAATACTATCATTCCTCGTCTAGTTCGTCTAGTAGAGGCTCCAAGTCATGGCAAACCCATAAGTGATTATGATCCTGATAGCAGAGCAACACTTGCTTACCAAAATTTAGCCAAGGAGGTTATTAGTAGAGATGGAAACTAAGAGAAAAGCCTTAGGAAAAGGTTTAGAACAATTATTTACCAACGAACGAATTGATTTTGACAACTTTGAAAAAGGTTTAGTTGAAGAAGCCAAACCCAACGAAATTGCCGAAATTAAAATAAGTGAGATTCGCTCTAATCCTTACCAACCTCGTAAGATATTTGATGAAGAGGCCCTAAACGAATTAGCCTCATCCATAAAAGAGCACGGAATTGTCCAACCAATCATTGTCAAAAAAAGTATAAAAGGCTATGAATTGGTAGCCGGGGAACGCCGTACCAAAGCCGCTAAAATTGCTGGGTTAGAAACAGTTCCAGCTATTGTAAAAGATTTTGATGATGAGCAAATGATGGAAATTGCTCTAATCGAAAACATCCAAAGAGAAAATTTAAATCCCATTGAAGAGGCTATGGCTTACGATAGTATTTTAAGAAGTAGTAATATTACCCAAGACGAATTAGCCAAGAAATTTGGTAAAAGTCGTAGTTATATAACTAATAGTCTAGGTCTTTTAAGATTACCAGATGATACTAAAAAGTATGTTGAAGATAATAAACTTTCAATGTCTCATGCAAGAGCATTATCTAAATTAGACGATAACGAACAAATAAATCGTTTAGCCAATAAAATAGTTAACGAAAATTTAAATGTTCGTGCTATCGAAAATATTACCAGAGATATTCATGATCAGGAAATTAAAAATGAAAAAGATGAAAATACTTTGTTTGAATTTAAGCAGTATGATACTTTAAATCCTAATCATATTTACGAAGATGCTATGCGCGAAAAATTTGGTATCAAAGTTAAAATTACCGGTAAAAAAATTGAGATACCATACTCTTCTCAATTAGAATTACAAAGAATTTTAGAATTAATGGATGTTAAAATTGAAGGATAGTTATGAAAATATTAGAAACGATTTTAAAAATTATTAGAACTAAACAAGTTTATACTCCAATAATTGCTATTTTTTTAGGCATTATTGCTTGCAAAGGAATTAATAGTGCTTTACAAAATATGCTGAAAATGCATGATGGCAAAAACTCTTATGAACAAAAGAAAAGAAGAACTATAATTGATCTATGCTCCAATATTTTTAAGTATGTCGTAATAGTTATTGTTGCTATAATAATACTAGATGCCTACGGTATTGATACCAAATCAATTATTGCGGGACTAGGAGTTTTATCTGCTGTTGTTGGCTTAGCCCTTCAAGATACATTAAAAGATTTTGTGGGCGGGATAAGTATTATTTTAGAAAATTATTATGTTGTTGGGGATATCGTTACTTTTGGCACATTTACCGGTGAAGTTGTTGAATTAGGACTAAAAAGTACTAAGATTAAAAACTTTAATGGGGAAATTCTAATTCTTGCAAATCGTAATGTTAACCAAGTAATTAACTCATCGCAAGCCAAACAAAACATTTTCTTAGAAATAAATGTTGCTTACGAAGAACCAACCGAAAAGGTAGAAACTTCTATAAAGAAAATTATACCTGAAATCGAAAAAATTAATTATGTTGTTAAAAAATCAGTGGCATATTTAGGAATATCTTCTTTAGGAGATTCTTCCGTAACATATCTTTTAAAGATTCAAGCTCTTCAAGATAAACAATGGCAAATTAAAAGAGATGCTCTAAGAATTATTAAAAATACATTTGAAGAAGATAACATTAAGATACCATATCCACAAATCGAGGTGCATCATGGACAAGACATATAAATTAAATGATCAAGTAATAATGAAAAAACCTCACGCTTGCGGTACTAACTTATGGCAAATAGTGAGAACCGGAGTTGATATTAAAATAAAATGTATCAACTGTGGGCGCGAAGTTATGATTGATCGTTTAGAGTTTAATAAAAAATTAAAGAAAGTTTTAGGTGATAATGATGCCAAATAAAAAAAATAAAGTATCGTTAAATCCCATCATGACTTTAATGATTTTGATTGGTTTAGCCATCTTATTAAGTGGTATCCTAGCCCTATTTGGCGTCGGTGCTACTAATCCGGCCGAAGGAAACTGGGTAGCCGTTGAATCCCTATTAAGTCTTAGGGGAATTAAGTATATATTCCAATCAACTGTTGCTAACTTTGCTTCCTTTACTCCATTATCAATGTTAATTATTATCTTGATTGGTATTGGAATAATGGATAAAAGTGGGTTCTTAAAAACCACATTCTCTCTTATTACAAGAAAATGTCAAAAGAAAACTATAACTTTTGTTTTAGCGCTTATCTGCATTATTTCTTCCATTGGCGGCGATCTTGCTTATGTTGTTGCTATTCCCTTAAGTGCTTTACTATTCTATTATGGAAGACGTAATCCCTTGCATGGTATAGTCATAAGTTTTGCTGCCCTTACTTGTGGAACTGGATTAAGTATTTTTAAAACCAGTGTTGATTCTAGTTTAGATGCTCTAACCCTAGATGCTGCTCATATCCTCGATTCCTCATACACTTTAAGTTATTTAGGATACTTTGTTATAATGACCATAGCAGTCTTTGTCTTAGCGGCCGTTATAACTTATGTAGCAGAAAAATTTAGTGTTAATGATGTTCCTAGATATGAATTTAAAGATGAGAAAAAAGAATTTAAATTAGCTAAAAGAGATATCCGTGGCTTAATATTTGCCGGAACTTTTGGAATTATATATATCTTAATCTTTATTTATAATATAATTCCTGGTTTACCTTTAAGTGGTAACCTATTAGATTATTCTCAAAAATTATATATAGATAAATTGTTTAATCCAAATTCCTTCTTTTCTCAAGGCTTCGTCTTTATTATAACCATTTGGTTTGTAATTTTAGGCTTATTTTATGGTCTTGGTTCTCGAAGTATTAAAAACAGTAATGACTTTTGTGATTATTTAACTCATTCCCTTGATGGAATTGGGCGCACAATTATCTTAATATTATTATCATCAATTTTAATTAATATCTTTAAAAAAACAAATATCGGCATAGTTGTAACAGCCTTAGTTGGCAATTTGATTAGCAATTGTAAATTTACCGGCATACCGCTTTTATTAATGTTCTTCTTTGGTAGCGCTATCGCCACAATACTTTTACCAAATACCGTTAATAAATGGACAATTTTAGCCCCAACTTGTGTTCCAACTTTAATGAATGTTGGCTTTAGTCCCGAATTTATTCAAGTGGTATTTCGTTTTGCTGAGGGTATGACTTATGGTTTAACTCCAATTATGGCATACTTTGTTATTTATTTGGCTTATATGGAAAAATATAATACCAGTGATAGTCCAATCGGTATCTTTAAGATTTTAAATTATCAAAAAAAATATGCTTTAGCAACGGGGGCCGTTCTACTTATTTTAGCAATTATTTGGTATTTAGTAGGACTACCAATCGGTATAAATGTAATGCCAACAATTTAGGTTTAACTCATAAAAGGTTAAATCTTTTTTTATTTATGATTCATCAAAGCCAGCAATTAATAAAATCTAAACAATAACGAAGAAAAAATAACAAATAAATGGTACAATACTAGTAGAGGTGTTAAAAAAATGAAAAAAATTATTAAAGGTTTATTACTATTATCAGGATTATGTTTACTTTGTGCTTGTGGCAATAACAAAAATACTACAACCCCTATTAGTCTGGATAAAAATGGCTTTTTAACTAAAGAAGCCCTAAAAAATATTCAGGATGAAGATAACTATGTAATTTTAGATGTCAGAACTAAGGAAGAATATACCGAAAAACATATTGTTGGCAGCATCTTGATACCATATGATGAAATCTCGGCTAAAACGGTTAATGTTGATAAAGATAAAACTATCTTGGTTTATTGTCGTTCGGGAAAAAGAGCAACTAGTGCGGTCGAAAAATTAAAAGAATTAGGGTATACTGCTTACAATATGGGCGGAATTGCTAATATTGACTTACCAAAAGAATAGTAAAAATAAATAATATTCATAATTATATATAAAAATAATTTGTAAAAAAGGGGCTGTAAGATGATTATAAGAATAATAGAGGAGAAAGATGCTAAAGTTTGTGATGAATTATTAACTAAACTGATAAGAGATGAAAGTCAGTATGACAAATTAATATCTAAAGACTTTAAAGTTCACGATTATTTTAAAAACGTTATTAAAGATAGTAATAATATTTTATTAGGATACATCATTGATAATCAAATAATTGGTTATACTTATTTAAAATATCTTGCTAATGATAATAAAAAGGGCTATCTCATAGATGGCTTGTATATCCTAGAAAATTATCGTGGTCAAGGTTATGCCAAAAGCCTTTTAAAATATGCTTTAAATTTATTAGAGAATAAAAGTTTAGATTTTATAGATATAAATGTTTTAGGCGCTAACGAAAAAGCCCGAAACTTGTATAAATTATTAGGCTTTAAAGATTTTAAAATAACAATGCGTAAATGGGGATAACTAAATAAAGTAAGAAAAAGGATAATATAAAATTAATCATAAGAAAATCGCTTAAAAGTAATTAATTTAATTGCCTTTTTAACCCATTTTATTTATAATTAACAAAGAGGAAGTGGTATTATGGCTTTGAAAGCCGGAATAGTAGGCCTACCAAATGTTGGTAAATCTACTTTATTTAATGCAATTACAAAAAAGAATATTTTAGCAGCAAACTATCCGTTTGCAACTATCGAACCAAACGTTGGCGTTGTAACTGTTCCTGATACACGTTTAGAATTTTTAGAAAATATGTACTTACCATCAAGAACTATTCCAACGACCTTTGAATTTACCGATATTGCAGGATTAGTTAAAGGTGCTGCCAAAGGAGAAGGATTAGGAAACAAATTCTTATCTCACATTCGCGAATGCGATTGTTTAGTAGAGGTAGTTCGTTGCTTTGATGATGCTGATATCATTCATGTTGAGGGCAAAACTGATCCAATCCGCGATATCGAAATTATCAATGTCGAACTTATTTTAGCCGATTTAGAAATAGTAACTAATCGTATTTCTAAGATTGAAAAGAAGGCTCAAACAACTAAAGAAAAAGATGCCGTCTTAGAATATGAAACTTTGAAAAAATGTGAAGATTCTCTAATGAATAATATTCCTTTAAGAAGAGTGGAATTTAATGAAGATGAATTATTATTAATTAAAAATTTCAACTTTATTACCCAAAAACCAATTATCTACGCTGCTAACGTATCAGAAGATGATTGTATCATCGGCGAAAATGAGTATACAAAATTAGTAAAAGAGTATGCTAAAAATGATGATGCTCAAGTAATTGTAATGTGTGCAAAAATGGAAAGTGAACTTGCTGAATTAAATGATGATGATAAAAAAGCGTTTATGGCTGATTTAGGACTTACCAATAGTGGTCTAGATAAACTAATATTTGCCACCTACTATCTACTTGGTCTTCAAACTTTCTTTACCGTTGGTAAAGACGAATGCCGTGCGTGGACATTTAAAAAAGGAATGAAAGCACCAGAATGTGCTGGTTTAATTCACAGCGATTTTCAAAGAGGATTTATTAAGGCGGAAGTTACAAGCTTTAATGATTTAGAAAAATTGGGTAGTGAAAAGGCCGTTCAAGAAGCTGGAAAATTACGCCTTGAAGGTAAGGAATATGTAATGCAAGATGGGGATATCGTATTATTCCGTTTCAACGTTTAAAATAAGAAAAGGGGAATTACTTTGCAATTTAAAATAATTACCAAAGAAGAATTTATAAAATATCATGATGACTTTAATTATAACTTTTATCAAAATCCTTTATGGAGTGAAGTAAAAAAGGAAAATGGTTGGGGAAATCTTTATACTGCCGTTTTCGATGCCAAAAATAAGCCTCTTCTTATAAGTCTGGTCTTATCGAAAAGAATTTTAGGAAAGTACTTATATTATGCGCCAAGAGGACCCTTATTAAAAGAAGATGTTAATCGCGAAGAAGTATATGCTTTCTATTTAACAGAAATAAAAAAATACTTAAAAACGAAAGAGGCTATTTTATTTAAATTCGATCCTTTAATCGAATATGCTAAACATGATAAAGAAGGTCAAGTGATTAGCGATAATAACGAACAGAAATTTGTTGATTTCTTAAAAAAAACTGGTACTAAGCATCGTGGTTTTACCATTGGTTATACTGATGAGGCTCAATTTAGATGGTCTTATGCCCTAGATATAAAAAACAAAACCTTTGATGATTTAACTAAAGATATGAATAGCCGTTGTAAAAGAAGTATCAAAAAGGCTAATAAATACCCCTTAATTATTAAAGATGTAAACGATGCAAGTCTAAAAGATTTTAAAGACATAATGGAAAGTACCGCCGAAAGACAACATCATGGCGATAGAACTTTATCTTACTATCAAACATTAAAAAACAAGTTAAAAGATATAATTAGAATGTGCTTAGTATATTTAGATAAAGAAAAATTTATGGCTGATATCAATAATGGTAAATATACTATTGACGAAAAAGTTTTAGAAATTGTGCAAAATGATAAGCGGGATATGATACCTATCAGTGCTGGTATTTTCATCTTTGATAAAGAACGCTTTAATTATGTTTATGGGGGAACTTATGCTGAATACTTCTCGTTAATGGCCCCTTATAAATTGCAAGAAGAAATGATAAAATATGCTATTGAAAAGAAAATGAACTATTATGATTTTGGCGGTATTTCTGGAAACTTTACCCCGGGTACTCCTGAATACGGTGTATACGAATATAAACGTGGCTACGGTGGCTTTGTAATTGAATACATTGGCGAGTTCGACCTAGTTATTAATAAACCTTATTATTTAGCATATAAATACGGCTTAACTGTATATCGCACATTTAGAAAACTAATTTATAGAAATAAGAAAAATTAACCGAATTAACTTAGATTTGGTTAATTTTTCTTTTAAATTTCATAAATTAATGGTATGATTTTCTTAGTTAGAAAGAGGGAATATTATGCGTATTTATAACTCACTTACAGACAAATTAGAAGAATTTAAACCAATTCAAGAAGGCAAAGTTAGTATGTATGTTTGTGGACCTACTGTCTACAATTATGTTCATATCGGTAATATGCGTCCGGCTATTACATTTGATATGGTAAGAAATTACTTAGAATATCTAGGTTACGAAGTAACTTATGCTTCTAACTTTACTGATATTAACCCTAAAATTATTAAAGCCGCCCAAGAACTTGGGATTACGGAAAGAGAAGTAGCCAATAAATTTATTGCCGCCTATTTAAAAGATTTAGAAGATTACCAATGTGGAAAAATAGATATCCACCCTACCGTTTTAGAAAATTTAGATAATATTTATACATTTATTCAAAAATTGATTGATAAAGGTTATGCTTATGAAATTGATGGCGATGTTTATTTCCGCGTAAACAAAATTAAAGACTATGGATGCCTTTCCAATAATAACTTAGACGAATTAGAAAGTGGTGCCCGTCTAGAAATAGATGAAAAGAAAGAAGATCCACTTGATTTTGCTTTGTGGCGCAAATCAACTGAGGGTGAATATTTTATCTCTCCTTGGGGCCAAGGCATACCTGGTTGGCATACCGAATGTGTTGTTATGATTAACAGTATTTTTGGCGAAAAAATCGATATTCATGGTGGCGGAGTTGACTTAAAATTCCCTCATCATGAAAATGAAATAGCGCAAAGTATGGCATTAAATAATAACCATTTAGCCAACTACTGGATGCACAATGGTCATATTAACGTTGAAGGCGTTAAAATGAGTAAATCTCTAGGCAACTTCATCCTTGCCAAAGATTTTATTAAAAATAGTAAGGCCAATATTGTAAAACTCGCTATGTTTAAAACTCATTATCGTTTACCCTTTAATATAAAAGAAGAATTATTTAAAGAATGTGGTCTTTTAGACGATAAAATTTATAATACTTTAAAACAAGCCAATCTCCAAATAGAAATAAATGATATTGCTATAAACCAAATAAAACAAGATGAAAAAATTAATGAAATTATGGATGAAGACTTTAATACCCCAAATTTAATTACTTATCTCTTAGAACTTATAAAAGAATTAAATATAGCTCTTCGCAACAATGGTGAAATTAGCTTAATATATGATAAAATCAATTTAATTATCAATATTCTTGGTCTTCATTATGATTTAAAAAAATTGAGTAAAGATGATAAAGAAACCTATAAAAAATGGTTAGATGCCAAAGAAAATAAAGATTATGTTAAGGCTGATGAATTAAGAGCAATCTTGGTAAATAATAATATACTTTAAGTATATAAAGTAATAGGAGTAAAATGGATACATTATTAATAATTTTAATTATACTAATACCTTTAATAGCCCAAATAAAAATAACTAGTTGTTATAATAGATATAAAAAAGAAAAAAATTCTTGTAAATTAACAGGACAAGAAGTAGCCCGAAAAATACTAGATGAAAATGGTTTAAGTGACATTCATATTGTGGAAATAAAAGGTGAACTAACCGACCACTATGATCCTACAAGAAAAGTAGTGCGTTTATCAACCGCTATTTTCCATGGCGAAACCATTGCGGCAGCCTCAGTTGCGGCTCATGAATGTGGTCATGCTATCCAAGATAAAGAAAATTATACATTCCTAAAAATCCGCTCAGCTATTTATCCGGTTGTAAATGTGGCTACCAATATCTCTTATTATATAATTTTTGCAGGTCTTTTATTACAAGTCTTTAAACTGGCTTATATAGGCATTGGTCTAACTTGCTGTGGCTTACTATTTCAATTAGTAACATTGCCTGTGGAATTTGATGCTTCTAAAAGAGCCTTAAATAAGTTAGAAGAATATAATCTCCTAGCCAAATCTGAAATAGATGGGGCTAAAAATGTTTTATCAGCTGCTGCCCTAACTTATGTTGCCGGTGTTTTAGCCTCAATATTACAAATATTAAGACTTTTCTTAATTGTTCGTAATGAGGATCGTGATAATTAATGAGAACTTCTGAATTTTGGAAGTTCTTTTCCTTATAAATTTTACTAATAGCCAAGTAGCCAAGAAGATTTTAAAAAAACTTTCTATTTGTTTATAATAGAAGTTAATAACTAAATTTCGGAGTTATGGGTTAAAAGATAAACACTAAGACATTGTCATAAGTAAAACTAGAAATTATGGGTCAAAAGATTTTTGCTTGTAAATTTCTCTTATTTGTGTTAATATAACAGCCGAATGGGGGATATATATGAGAATCGGTGATACTAAAGTTATCGATAACGTAAATTATCTCATCTTAGATATACTAGAAAAAAATAATAATATTTATGTTATGGTTACGAAATTAAATAAAAATAATGAACCAACAATGGATGAATACAAAATATATAAAATAGCAGAGGATAATTGGCAATTAGAAGAAAACAGTCAAATTGTAAATGAATTATTGCCAATTTTTACAAAGAATATTAACAATATGTTAAATAAGTTAATGGGGGAATAAAAATGAAAAATGATATAGTAAAATTAAGTGAAGAAGAATATGAATATTTAAAAAGTATAGATTTAAATTTAACAAAGGAAGCTGAAATCTATTTTGATTATGATTTAATCATGGCAAATATTGATAAAACACCAAAAGAAATAATGCAAATGGATGATACTATCGATAGAAGGGTTTTATCGTGGTTTGATAAATTATTTGCCCAAAATCTAGAAGATTTTTTGGAAGACTACTATAAAACTGATTTATGTGGCAACAAAGCACCTGGCAATGAAAAATGTCCACTAAACAATAAAGAAAGTAAAGAATATAAAGACTACATCAATTATAAAAAAATATTTGCTTTATCTTTAAAAACTATGGCCGCTGGCAAAACTAAAGAAATGCAAAAAGCCTATGATGCTGCCGGCAACATTTGTGAAATTGAAAACGAAACAGCAAAAGAATACACAAGTTCTATGAAAGATCTTATTGGCGATGTTTTTGTTAAACCTGAGGCTGATTACATATCTATTGATAGCAAAATAGAACTTTATAAGAAAGTATTAAAAGATAGAAAAAAGCCAAAATTTAAATCAAGTATCGGCTTTAGTGATATTATGCAAATAGTAGAAAATTCCCTTGATAATAAAGAACTTACTGAAGATGAGGCAGAAATTGCTAATTATATCGCTGATACTATCGGTTATGACAGTATTAGTGATGCTCTAGATCCTAAGAGTAATTATTATAGCGAAAATTATTTAGATTTGTTATTCGTTATTAGAGCCCTAGCTGATAGTTCTCAAAAAAAAGATTACTCCAAAATATATAAGCAAGTTTTATCTTTAAAAAATAGTCCATCTCAAGACATTGAAGATTTAATGCCCGAGGAATATAATGATACCGAAGTTGGAAAAGCCCTTTTAGAGATAGATGCCTATATTATTGGTACGAACGTATCTAATATATATCAGGAATATAGTCAATATGTTATTAATAATGCTAATAAATTTGGAACTTTAAAAGATACCAATGGCTTAACCAAAGAAGAAATATCATCTAAAAATAAAGAATATTTTGAGCGAAAAGATCATGGAAAAGAGACAATTTATCATGTGGATTTTGCCGATGGTACTTATGAGATTGCTCCTAAATTAACTGAAAATGAGGTTAATGCTGATAAAAAAACAATAGCGGAAACTCGTAATAAATTAGAAGATGATAATGCTAAACAAGCACTTACTAGTGATTTAATATCTATTATTGATAAATTAATATCTAAGAAAACTTTAAACGAAAAAGAAAAAGCGTTATTAACAAGTAATGGCCTTGCTGAAGATTCAAGTGTAGAAACCCTAAAAGCTAAGAAAACGGAATTAGAAAATACTTATAAAGAATTACATGCTGAAGAAGCCACTAGAATTAAGCAAATTAAAACCTTAGCCAAAGCCGATAACATTCTTGGCTATAAGAAAAAAGCACCTAAAAAAGCAAGTAAAGAAATTTTTAAATCACCTGCTTTAGAAAAATGGTCAAAAAATATTGCTAAAGTAGCCTTCCCATTTTTAGGTGGAGCGATTGGGGCAAATCTAGCCTTCGTCTTAGGACCTGTTGGCATTGTTGCTACCAACGCAATTGGACTTTTCATTATTACTCAGGCCAGAGCCTATGCTAATATTCTAGAAGAACAGGAATTAAATGGTGATGAAATAGAAATAGAATCTATTGAAAAACCAACTAATAAAGTTTGCAATAAGGTAAGTAGTCTACTTCGTAAAGCCCATCTAGATAAAATTGCTAAATTTAATGTGTTTGAAAAATTATCTAATACTAGATTTAAAACAGTAAATGAATTCTTTAGCAATAAAGATGTCCTAAGAATTATTGCTAACACTGTAACAACTGGTTTAATTACCATGGATCTCGGGGCTTTGAAAAATGCTGTTTCTAATAAACTTGCCGCTAATAATCAAAATAGTAATACGGTTGATAATTCAGGCAAAGAAACTCCTAATCAAAATGTATCCAATACTCCAGCCGATAAAACCCAAGATGTTAACACTACATATCAAGAACCATCCGCACCATCTCTAAAATTAGGAGACAATATTGGCTCTGATAGTCAAATTGTCAATGGTTATAAAACATCTTATGATGCTTATAATGGTGTAAACTCTGTTCATTTAAATCAAGATATCATGAGTGATGGTAATACCATTATTAAGAACCTTTTCTATAATAATAATGGGGTAATGGAAAAATTACCTATCAATCCAGGTGAAGACATTGCTGATGCTTTGACTAGACTAGGAATTGATCCTAAAGATGTTGTTGCCAACCTTACTAATGCCAGCGGTAAAGGCAGAGCCTGGGCTAATATTAATGATGTAGCCAGAACTCTAGGAAGAAGTCTATAATGAAAGATAAAATAATTAATTTAAAAGATGGAACTTCTATTTATATAGCCGATGAAATGGATTATCAAGGTCGAAGATATGTTTATGGCTTACAATATGACAAAATGACAACAAATGTTACCGCTAAATATTATATTTT
Organism: uncultured Bacilli bacterium; assembly: GCA_934101745.1. GTDB lineage: Bacteria > Bacillota_I > Bacilli_A > RF39 > UBA660 > CAG-605. Next base: position 13,245 of record CAKOSD010000013.1, read on the forward strand.
AGAAGTAGTTGTTAGCGATAATAAACTAAAATTAAAAAAAATAGAAGATAAAACTTTAAAAGATGAAATTTATACAAAATTTACTTCTAAACAATTCGCTAAAATATTAGAAGATTAATTAAGAGTTTTGCATTTTTGTGCAAAACTTTTTCTAAAATATAGAATAAAAAAATATCCTAATGTATAATAATTATGAGGTTTAATATGCATGAAGTAATAACAGTACAAAAATTTAGTGAAAATGAATGGCTTATTGATGGCCTTTTCGAGGGAAATCCTGAGGCTTCAAATATCGTAATCATGCTTCATGAAGGTGGATATAATAAAGATGAAAATGGCCTTTTCCCTGTAATTGAAGAAAACACAATCAAAAAAGAAAATAATAAAATAGTATTTCAAACTAAAACTTATGGAAATTACGAAATCTTAGCAAATTCCTTAATTAAAAATACCGAATTTGCAACCTTCCGCTACGATCTTCGCAATCACAACAAAAGTATAGTAAATGATACGATGGATAAACGGGATACTCTGTATCTGCGCCTGGCTAAAGACCTGCGTGATGTTATTAAATATTTAAAAAATAAGTATCCGTTTAAAAAAATATATTTTGTTGGCACCGGCGTAGGAGCCCTAGTAATCGAACACTACTTAACTAAAGTAAGGGAAATACCTCTAGAT
>CAKOSD010000014.1 GCA_934101745.1 uncultured Bacilli bacterium
GCATACTGTTAATGGTAATGAAGAAGTAGTTTTAAATATCTCTTACGAACTTAAAAGTAATATGAAAAAACCACTGGCTATATATTACGGAGAAGTATACGAAGATAAAACAGATGGAAATTCTTATTACTTCTATATCAAATAAGATTAATTATCAAAAATATGAATAAGATTACCAAAAAGTAATCTTTTTTATTATTTGGAGGCGGAATTATTCTAGACTTTTAAAATATTTGTGATATATTTAGAATAAATGAAAGGAATTTATATATGAGGCTAAATCTTACTACTTTAATGAATAAAATTAACGAAGAGGAAAATAACGTTAATACTTTAATGGCAAATATTAGATTACATCTTTTTAGTACTTCGATTAAGGAACTTGATGGCAAAGAGACAATATTAGAAGATTATAAAGATGATTTAACTGTTGAGTTAAAAAATTTAAAAGACACTTATGCTTTTCTTACTAAACTTAAGAGAATCCAGTTTGAGAAGAATAACTCTTATAAATTAGAAGATGGCAGGACTATTCAACAGGCTATTTCAGATAACAATTATCTTAGAAAGTTAAAAAATTTTTATAGTTCAATTGTTAATAATAGATCAACCAAAACCAGAGTTACAGAAGTTAATAATTCTTACTTTGAGTGCCATAATTTAAACTATGATATTAAAGAGTTGCAAGAAGAAATAGATAAAATCACCAAGAATATTGAGGCTACTGATTTTGAAATATCTAAATTAAATTCAATAGAATTTGAAGTTTAGTTTTAGGGTCTTAAGGCTACTTAAGTTAAATTAAAATATTTATTTTAAGCCCTAGCCTTGTTTTTCCTATTTTTTTTAAGTAATCGAGATTTATAATTATAATTTACGATTTATAACTATTAACAACTGTTTATAATAATTTAACTCTTATAATTTAATTCCTATTAAAAGGATAAAAAATAATTTAGTGGATATTTTGTTATATAAATAGGAAAAACATTGAAAAGAACCATTTAAGCAAATTGCTTAAATGGTTCTTTATTTTTAAGATACTTTTCCAAATTTAGTAAAGGGAAAAAGGCGAAAATTGGCGATGCCGTTAATATCACTTTTTTGGACTGCTCCAAAGTAACGACTATCAAGAGAGTCTTCGCGGTTATCCCCAATTAAGAAATATTCATCGGCTCCCAGAACAACTTGAGGAAAATCAAATGATGTTCCATAACCATAACTTGATATTTCTTCGTTATTAACATAAATAGTACCACTTACACATTTGATTTTATCGCCAGGGATTCCCATAACTCGTTTAATTAATTTATCGCCATTATGGTTGGCAACCACAATATCATAACGATTTATTTTATCCGTTCTTCTTAAGATTAAAACATCATTGGTATGTAAGGTCTCTTGCATAGAAGGGCCATTTACTATTACAGGAGTAGCAATATAGGTTCTAAATAAAATTACTACTATAAATATTATAATATAGGGTAATATTTCTTTTAATTTTTCTTTCATATCTATCACTTAGAAGATTATATCACAAACCAAAAAGAAAAACTCCACTTGAAGTAGAAGTTTACCGTTTTTTTCGAGATTTTTTTTGTTTACTTTTTTCCCTCATAATTTTTTGGGCATTTAAAACACTTTGTTTTATATCGTTTAATTCTTTTTCTTTCGTCTTTTTATGTTTAAATAAGATATCAGTTTTCATAACTATAAATAATAATATTAGCATTAAAATAATGTAAATAGTCATAGCCAGTTTTTGGTCCCCTAAAACAAAAAAGATAGAAACTGCACTAAACATAATTGTAATACTATAAATTATTAAAATAGAAGTACGAGGAGAAAATTTAAGTTTTAATAACTGGTGATGCAAATGATCATGGTCAGGAGTAAAGATTCCTTTATGGGAAATAGCCCTTCTTAAGATAGCAAAAAGAGTATCAAAAATAGGAATAGCCATAATTAAAACAGGAATAACAATACTAGTTAAAGTCGTGGCTTTAAATCCTAAAAGGGCAATAACTCCAACGATAAAACCTAAAAAGTCACTACCACAATTGCCCATGTAAGTTTTGGCGGGTGGAAAATTATAAACAAGAAAACCGGATGTGGCTCCAAACATAATAAGGGCTAAAATGACATCTAAGCCTTCCATCTGTGTAAACACTAAACCAATTATGGCAATAGTAGCAAAATAGATAGAACAGATACCCCCGGCTAAGCCATCTAACCCATCAATTAAATTTACCATATTAATGAAGGCTATTAAGAAAATAATGGTAATAAAATAATTTAAAGGATAAGGAAATGTTAAATTAAGTCCTAAAATAGAAACGTTATTTAAAACCAAGCCTCCATAAACTGATACCGTAAACGCGGCTATAAAATGCGTTAATAATTGATATTTGGCTTTGACTGGATTAATTGAATCAACAAACCCGACTAAAACCAGTAGAAAAGAGGCCATAAGAATGGATAACATCATGGTACTTTCTCTAGCAAAGAGCATATATCCCACCATAAATGATAGGAAAATAGCAATACCTCCTAACCGGGGCATCGGTTTTTTTTGAAATTTTCTAATACCATCCGGATAATCCATGGCTCTGACATGAATAGCCACCTTCATCGTAACCGGTATTAAAATAACACTACAAATAAATGTTATTAGTATAATTAAGAATACATTGTGTCCATTAACAATAACTTCCATAAATCCCCCTAGTCTTTTAAGATATTATACTCGGTATCTTCATTAATATCATTTTCTAATTTATTAGAATCATCTAACTTATTTAAGTTAATATTACTAGTTTCCCCATTTATTCCTTTTTTATTTCTTTTTTTGTGTTTATTATTATAATATATTTTTTTGATTTTCTCAATTTCTTTATCTTTATGTTTTATTTTTTCTTCTAAAACAAGAGTTAATTTACGGGCTTTACGATTTTTACTAGAAATAATCATTATTATTATTAAACTTAATAAAATTATAGCTCCTGATGATGCTAAGACATATAGAAAGAACATATAATCTTGGGATAAAGAGTTATATAAATCGCTGTCAAATAAAATATAAGTATTATCCTTTTGATTATAAAGATAAGTATGAACAGTATTATCTTCTAAATTACGTCCTTCAAAGACATAGTAATCATTGGCTACTTTCTTATATTGATAGGCTTTTATTTTATTGTCATTAATAGTTAGTTCTTTTTCTATGTATCCTTTTAAATTTAAAGAATTATTAGTAGGTAAGATAATTAGGTTATCACTTACTAATTCATAATATTTAGAATATTTATTATCTTCATAAATAAAGAAATTAGTAATACCTAAACTATTTTTTAAGGCTACTAAGGTTATATTAGTGTTTTCATTAACAAAGCAAGGTACTGTTTCATCTGAAATACTACAAGTAGTTTCACTATACAACGAAGGAATTTCCAAATTGCGAGAAGTTTTTAAAATAGTATATTCTTCGTTATTAACATTTACTTTTATTGGATTTTCATCGGTAACAGAAACGTTTATGGTATAAGTTCTTAAATCACCATTTTGAGCCTTGACATCTATTTTAAATTTATTTTCGCCATCAGTTACATCAAATTCACCGGTGCCACTAACAGTCGAAGTGGCATCTTTTTTAACGGCACTAATATTTATTTTCGTGGTGTTAGGAGGAACAACAACTGAATATTCTAGAATTTCACTATCAAATACCGGAGATAATTCATAACCATCAACTTTCAAACTACTTAAAGTATTAATTTTAGAATCAGGGGCTTTTTCTTTAACGGTTACTGTTTTATTACCACTTAAGTTAATGGTATTACCAGCCTCATCAGTAACATTACCTTCTAATTGGAAGTTAATTACACCGGTTGAACTGGCTTTACAAGTGGTGGAGAAGGTTTTGGTCGTATTTTTGGCATCGCCGGTGGCATCAGCCCATTTTTGAGTACAGCCGTTTGTATTTCCAGAACTTGAAATTTTAATTTGCCAACTGGCAGCACCACTTACCGTTACGGAAGCGGTTACTTTATTACCATTAGTAATATTACCACTAGAAACTTTAAAGTTATAAGATGGAGCTGCATAAGTTGTTGTTATGCCTAAACTAAGTAATGCTAGAGTATATAATAAATGTTTTTTCTTCATATTAAATCCTTTCTTTAACTAATTATTATTTAACTTATTTTTATAATTGATTAATATTGGTTTGACCTAATAAGTATTGTCTTAATTTCAGAAGATCAGCCGAGTTAATTATTCCATCACTGGTTAAATCAGCGGCTTCTTTGTAAGCACCACTTAAGTCTTTGGTACTTAATAAGTATTGACGCAAACGAAGTAAATCAGCCGAATTAACAAGACCATCGCCGGTTAAATCGCCATAAACAATTGCTGTATAACTTTTACCGTCATTAAATGTTATTTTGGTTCCTGTAGCAATCAAGTTATCACTACTATAAATTACGCTTAATTCTTTAGCCTTAAGACTACTAATCGTACTACCAATATTAAAGCCTTTTAAGTAATTACCGTATTCTTTTAAACCTAAGTTATCAATGATTGTCTTACTACTTGGTACTACTGTGATGTCATCACTACCAGTATTACCATTATTATTGTTATTATTATCATCTGGTTCCGGAGTTGGAGCGATATAATCTCCACAAATCATACAGTAATATCCAGTAGCATAGATTAAGCCAGGATAAACACCGGTTGTGGCCCCGATATTAAAGAAGTTATAGATACCTTGGTATTCATTACCATTATAAGTAAATCTTTCGCCGGTACTAGCAATACTACCATTTACCCCTAATTCTTGACGAGCAAGAGAGGCTAAATAAAGGGGTGACATATCATAAGTTTTACCGGCTTCAACAAAGATACTTTTATAACTTTGTTTATCTAAAATACTATCTTTTTTCATAAAAGTATTATTTAAGACACCTTGGACTAATTCTTCTGTATACTTTTCATCATAATTTAAAGATTCAAATTGAAAAATATATTTTTCTGTTAAGAAGTTACGAGGATCCATATAATAAGCAGTTGCCGAAGTTGTTGGAACATACCATCTACTTCCTTCGACTAGTTTCATACTCTTATCATAATAATTAGACATATCTATAGCACCGGCTAATTTTTCTTTATTAACAGCATAGGAAAAATCTTCGCCAGTTTGCATTCCTTTAAATTGCCAAGTTGGATGAATAGTATGTAAATATCTTAGAATGCGTTTATAACTTTCTGAAAAACCTTCGTTATTTAAAGTCTCTTCAAAAGTTTGGTCAGTAACTTCATCTTGATAAGGAATATTATCAACTAAGTTATTAATTTGTCTATTAGGAGTTTCATCATAGCCAATATATCTATCATATCTATCAGCCATATTATTAAATATCGGAATACTAAAGATAAAATCTAACTCTAAAAGTCCTTGCTTTTTATAGGCGTTATAGGTTGTTACAGACTCACTTGATGGAGCAGCAATATTGGTTTGATATTGATGGTTATATAAAGCACTTTCGGCTTTTGGGTTAACATTAAATTTTTTTAAGTAAGAAGTATATTGACCTCGTGAAATATAGCCACTTCCTATCCATTTGGCCCCACCCATTATGGCTTTTTTAGGGGTATTCCATGGTCTACCATATTGTTCATCTTCAATATTACCGGCTAAATAAGCCGAGCAAATATATCCTTTGGTATCGTTATAGATTATTTGTTTCCACCCTTTTTTACAGTTACTGGTGCTAACGATATCATCACTAACTACGGTTACTTCGCTACCCTCATCAATACTCATAATAATATTGATATTACCATCGACGGTATTAGCATTGGTATTAGGTTCCCGTCTAAAATTAACATCTCCTGTAGTATAGGCTTTATAATTAGTTTTGGCACTAACTCTACTAAGTCCGCCCCCAAAATAATTTGTAAGAATTCCGACTATTAAAATGCCCCTTACTACTTTTCCCATTTTATCCTTTTGCAAAGTTAATCACCTACTTTTATCTTCTTAATTATAGCAAAATATTCTATTTTTTTAAATAGTTATAGTTTTTTTAATGTAAAGCAATAGACAAGAATAATTAGTCCACAGAAAAAACACCTATTATTATATTTTTCATATAATAAATTAGGTGTTAAATATATGTGTAATAATCGACCAAGAATCCCCAATTTTTTTACTATCCTGGCTATAATTGGACTTTCAGTTCTTATTTTTTATCAAACTTTAATTACTCTTATTTTACCCTTAAGATTTAATATTTTTATTCTTTTAATTGAAGTTTCAATTCTCTTCTTTCTCCTTTTTAGAATAATATGGCCTTATTAATTTTTCCGTTCTTTTAATATAATCAACTATTAAAGCCACATTGCAGGTTTTATTAAATTCAGATTCATCCTCTTTTATTTTATCAGGAAGAGATAATAAAATAAATAAAAGTTTTTCTTCATCTTTACTAAGTTTAAAGTTTTTTAAATATTCTTTTAGAATGCCACTAAAATCACAAGTTAAATATTCATTTTTATATAAATTAACAATATCAATAATGGGGGTATCAAAAGTATACTTATCCCAACTTAATAAATAACTGTCCATTCCTTTAATAAAATGTTCTAAAGATAAATTATTATGAACAAGGCAAACGCGTTGTTTGTTTTGTTCTTTAACCAGATTAAACCATTCATCTAATTCATTTTCTATAAAGACTAGGTCATTATTAATAAGGCTATAATTAAGAAGAAAATAATAATTAGCGGGACTATTATATACTTCATTAAAAGCCTCATCATATTTTTTACTATAATAATCTTTTAGAAAGAGAACGTTACTTTTAATATTGTCATAAACTTCAGTATATTTATCATCAGTTACTTCTTTAAAGTAGGCAGTTTTATTATGAAGTTTACTGACGACTAAAATCATATCTAATAACTGTTGCTCTTTAGGAGTATCAAGGCTATTTACGTATTCATAAGTAATATATTTATCATTTTGTTCTACTATCTTTGGAAAATTAGTAAAATTTCGGGAATTTAGATATCTAAATAGTTCATTAATATTTTTATCAGTCGGTTTTATAACATAATCACCAGTAGTACTAAAGAGATTGATGGTTTTACCTTTAAGGGTATATTTTAAGGGTTTATATTTATCTATCAGAATTTTTAGTTCATTATTCATCTTGTAATTCAGGAATAATTACTTTTTCACCCATAACCCATTGTAAGTTAGAATTATATTCGTCTATTAATTCTTTATTAACTTTATATTTATTAATAATAGTATTAATATCTTCACCATCACCTAAAATATGAATATGATAAGTTACATAAGTATTTAAGGCATTGCTAACGTTATTTAAGACTACTTCTTTATTAGGGTTGATGGTTAGATTTTCGCCTATATTTTTTTCTTTAATTTCAATGTTATTATCTTTTACCTCATTATCTTTAAGACTTATATTATCAGTTACTTTATTAGTACTTATCTCGTTGTGTAATTTAATATCATCAAGAAGGTTATCTAGTTCCCTAGCGGCTTGTTCTTCTCTTTTTTTAGAATCAATATCATTTTTATCCTCGTTAGTAAAAGTTATAGCATCTTTTACTTCTGATTCTTTGGGAGCATTTTCCTTAACAACTTCATAATCAATACCAAATTCAATATTTACTTTTAAAGTGTCATCATCAATTATATCGTAAGTAAAATTATTAATATCATATTTAATTGAATCCCGAATAATATCATCTGTTAGTGATACACTAAAAGGAAGACGATACTTAAACGGTTCTTTATTAACACTTAATTCATGAATTTTATAATCTCCGGAAATAATAAATTCGCCTTCAATATCTTCATCTAAAACATTGGCCTCATATTCTAAAGAAATGGAAGTAATATCGGCAATTTTAGTATTGAAGACAATTTCTTTCTCGTAAGGTACATTCATTTTCATAAAATCAATTCCTCTCTAAAAAATAGTATGAAAGAAATTTTATTTATATTACTTAAAGATTTTTAGAAAAGAAAAAAAGCCTAAATTTAATATAATAGACTTTTTAACAAAGATTAGTATAATTTAGCGCCAGCAGGAATGCTATTACTTACCATTAGTAGGTTTAGTCTTTCTTCGCCGTCTTCTTGATGAATGGCGGATAATAACATACCACAAGAATCAATACCCATCATAGGTTTAGGTGGTAAATTTGTTATAGCTACTAAGGTTTTACCGATTAAGGCTTCTGGTTCATAGTAAGCATGAATACCACTAAGAATGGTTCTATCCGTACCGGTTCCATCATCTAAAGTAAATTGGAGTAATTTTTTACTCTTAGGTACAGCAAGGCAATTTTTTACTTTTACGGCTCTAAAATCACATTTAGCAAAAGTATCAAAATCCACAAAATCTTGAAATAGTGGTTCAATTTCAACTTTAGAAAAATCAATCTTTTCGGCTTCAGAAGAAATAGTTGGGATTTTGGTTTCCGGAGATGTTTGTGTATTATTTTCTTTCTTCATGATTGGGAATAATACCACGTCACGGATTGATTCTTGATTATAAATTAACATCATTAAACGATCAATTCCGAATCCTAATCCAGAAATAGGAGGCATACCTTGTTCCATAGCGCCCATGAAGTCTTCATCAAGTTCCATAGTTTCATCGTCACCTTGGCTCTTGGCTTTGGCTTGTTCTTCAAAGTTGGCTCTTTGTATCTCAGGATTTACTAACTCGGAGTAAGCGTTACAAATTTCTGTGCCACAAACAACTACTTGAAAAACATCTACAGCATTATTGTCGTTATCATTTCTTCTAGCAAGAGGTTTTAAAACGGCAGGATAATTATAAAGGATAGTTGGTCCGATTAGATTAGCACGAATTTTCTTTTTATAAACAAAATCAATAATTTGACTAGTTGATTTATACTCTGCCATATCGGTCATCGTAAATAAATTTTTACTTACAATCAATTCTTTTAAAGCATTAGGATCAGTTATACTTAAAAAGTCATCACCTAAAATTTCTTTCATAGCGTCGATATAATTGATTCTGTCCCAATTACCAGCAAAGTCTAGTTCGTTACCACGATAATTAACGGTTGTTTTACCCGTAAGTTCAAGTAAGGCATTTTTAATAAAGTTTTGAAAGAAAACAATTGTATCTTCAAAGTTCCAATAAGCCACATACCATTCAACTTGGGTAAATTCTTGTAAATGTTCAGTATCCATTCCCTCGTTACGGAAACATTTAGCAACTTCATAAACACGGTCAAAACCGGCAGCAATGCACTGTTTTAAGTAAGTTTCCGGAGCGATTCTTAAATTCATATCTAAATTAAGAGCATTATGATGAGTAAAGAATGGCTTAGCAGCGGCACCACTAACAGCCGTTTGCATAATAGGAGTTTCAACTTCTAAAAAACCATTTTCTCCTAGATAGCGATGCAAAAAAGCATAAAATTTACTACGACCTAAGAAAACATTACGAGAATCTTGATTCATAATTAAATCGACATATCTTCTTCGATATTTAAGTTCTGTATCTTGCAAACCATGAAATTTTTCTGGTAATGGTCTTAGGGCTTTGCCTAAAAATTCAAAAGAATGAACTCTTAGTGTCTTCTCACCAGTTTGGGTAGTAAAAATTTCGCCGGTAGCACCGATAAAGTCGCCTGAATCAATAAGTTTTCTAAAGAAATCGTATCTTTCTTCCCCTATTTCATCAATTCGAAATTCTAACTGTAAATCGCCTTCTAATTCTCTAATACGTACAAAAGATAATTTACCCATCTTACGCATAAAGATAATACGACCACAAACACTAACATCGGTAGTACCATCATCTAAATTTTTGGCACTCTTTAAAGTATGAGTTCTTTTAAAACTATCCGGATAGGGATTACATACTTTGGCTATCTCGCTTAATTTTTCTCTTCTTACAATCTCCTGTTCAGTTAATTTTTGCATAGACATCACTTCTTTCTATCAAATGATAGCAAAATTAGTGAAATTAGTCAATTAATTTGCTACAATAATCCTGTGATATTTATGAAAAAACAAGATACAAAGTTTTATGATAGTTATACGGAAGATTTTGTTACTTCTAGTAATCAGAATTGGGAAGTTAAGGATAACTATAAATGGTTAAATAACAATATTTTTTATAAACTTATTTCTACTATTTTATATTTTCTGGCTTATATAATTGCTCTTATTTACTGTAAATTAATACTAAAAGTTAGTTTTAAAAACAAAAAAGTTTTAAAAGAATATAAAGGATACTATTTATTTAGTAATCACACCCAAATGATTGGCGATGCCTTTAATCCTTTACTTTTAAATTTTCCCAAAAAAAATTATGTGGTTGTAAGTAGTGCTAATCTAGGTATCCCTTTTTTAGGTAAGATTCTTCCTTTTGTGGGGGCTTTACCAATACCTAAAAAAATACATGAAAAAGAAGCGTTATTCAATGCTATGCACACTTTAGTCCAAAATCATGCCATTACCATTTATCCCGAGGCTCACTTATGGCCTTATTACACAAAAATTAGACCACTTCCCGTCTCTTCATTTCGTTTTCCAGTAAAAGATAATGTTCCAACATTTACAATGACTACCACCTATCAAAAAAGAAAATTTGGAAAAAGACCTAAGATTACGATTTATATTGACGGGCCTTTTTATCCAGAGCCTTGCCAAACGCAAAGAGATAGTGCCGCTACTTTAAGAGATAAAGTTTATAATCAAATGGTTCTAAGAAGTAAAAATAGTACTTATGAATATATTAAATATGAAAAAAGAACAGAGTCCCAAGAAAATAATTCTTAGATTCTATTCTTTTTATTTTATTTATAAGATGTTCTTATATCTTCTAGTAAATTAGAATTAAACTCTTTATCTCTTATCATCTTGATTTCAAACTTATAAGGAGGATATATTTTTTCTTTTTCATTATCTTCTTTACAAATGTAAGGAGTTTCTAAGATAAAAGGAATATTTTCTAAACGTTTATTATAAATGACATTTATAAGATTATCAAAGCCAATAGTACCAAGGCCGATATTTTCATGGCGATCTTTATGGCTATTTAAAGGATTTTTACTATCGTTTATATGAACACAGCCAATTTTTTCAATACCTATTAATTTAGCAAAGTCATCTAAATAAGTATCAAAATTAGCCATAGAAACTCCGGAGTCATTTAAATGGCAAGTATCTAGGCAGACTCCTAATTTAGTGCCGTCCTTAACATTTTTTAGTAAATAATTTATTTCTTCTAAATTTATACCACACTCATTACCTTTGCCGGCCATGGTTTCTAAAAGAATTTTAACATCATAATCATTATCTAAAATGGCCTCTAATACTTTTACAATATTATTTAAACCTTCTTCTCTTGTTTCATTAACAGCACTTCCGGGATGTAAGACCATTTGTTTTATTCCCATTAAATTACATCTTCTTAATTCTTCTTTTAAGAAAGCAATAGCAAATTCTTGTTTTACCGGATCGTTGCTTGCTGGATTAACTATATAGGGGGCATGGCAAACCACGTTATTTATATCTATATTATTTTCCTGCATTAATTTTTGAGCCTCTTTTATTTTTTCTAGGTCGATATCTTTTCTAATCGTGTTTTGAGGGGCTCCGGTATAAAACATAAAAGTATTAGCATTATATAAAAGGGCTTCTTTTACCGAAGTAAGGAGTTGATCTTTACCAAAAGATACATGAGAACCGATTATAAGCATTTTAAAACCTTCTTTCTTCTTTTATTTTAGCAAATTAGGGGCAAAAGAAAAAGACTTAAGTTAATAAGTCTTAATCAAATTGACCACTTTGAATCGCATTTATACGAGTTGTAAGAGTGGTTTCTGCATTATTGCCATTTGGACAAGTACTATAAGTTAGGGTATCACCAGAATTGAAGGTACCAACGCCACTAGCAGCCTCAGTATAATTACCTTTAGCCAATTTTGTTAAAGATACACCATTAACAGCATATTTTCCGTTAGTTATTGAAACTAGGGTTACGGTTTTTCCATCAGCATTTGTTGATGCGGGCATGAATACTTCAATTATACCTTTATAACTATCACCGTTGGATTTAGAAATATAATCTTTAGCAAGTTTAGCATAAGAAATGCAAAAATAATTATAGTCTTTACCGTTATATTTCTTAGTTGTAGTTGGCATATACAAATCTGCTGAATTCGTAACGGACCCGCTTACTTGTAAATCAGTATAAGCAGTTGTTGCTTGTTTAGCAAACTCAATTGTTTCTGTAACGAACGCATTCTTACGAGATTTTTCCATCAAACCAGTAACATTTGGCATAGCAACTAAAGCAAGAATTGCTAATATTACGATAACGGCAAGTAACTCTACTAATGTGAAACCTTTTTGGTTATTATTTATTTTCATATTTACTCTCTCCTATACTAATAATTATACATTATGGATTTTTTATTTGCAATATTTTTTAACAATAAACCGCATTTAATTTGCTAAAAATCAAATATTTTGATATACTATATTTGCATTTAGGAACTAAGAAAGAAATTTTTCTTTTAAAGTTCAAGGCTTATGTTATACTTTTGTCGTTTATGCGGGATAAAAACGATTTTAAAATTATAAAGGCTATTTTATCTTGTAAAAATTTATTTTAATGAACTAAATAATTTTATATTAATTTTAGAAAACTTAGTTTTAGGTAAGAATAATACATAATCAGTTATGTCATTAAAATGACAATTATTAATACTATAAAAATTATAGAAGGCTTATAGTATATAACATAATAAAACTTATTAGGATAAGAACAATCCGAATTAACGCCTGCGGAAATTTGTGATAGTTTGCAAGTCGAAGAAACAGGAATATCATTTTAAATAATAATAATTGTTCAAGAAAGGATAGATATGAAATTTGAAAAAGATGCTACGTATGTTGTAGCCCTTGGCGGACTAGGTGAAGTCGGCAAAAATATGTATGCTTTTATGCATAATAATGAAATATTTGTTATTGATGCGGGAGTTATGTTTCCGGAATCTGATCTTTTGGGAGTAGATTATGTTATTCAAGACACATCTTTCTTAAAAGAAAATGAGGATAAAATTAAGGGATTAATTATTACTCATGGTCATGAGGATCACATTGGGGGTATTTCCTTTTTACTTCAAAATGTTAATATTCCCGTTATTTATGCTCCCAAGATTGCGGCAGATTTAATTCAGAAAAAATTAGATGATCGTAATATTACTTTTGATAATATGGTGATTTTTAATGAGGATTATCGTATTAAAACTAAATTTTTTGATATTGAGTTTGTAAGTATTACCCACTCTATTCCTGATAGTTATGCCGTTGTTCTACATACACCAAATGGAGTTATTTTTGAAACCGGCGATTATAAGTTTGATTTAACTCCAATTGGACCGATGGCGAATATTCATAAAATGGCTAAAATTGGTAGTGAAGGGGTAAAACTTCTAATGGCTGACTCTACGAATTCATTAAGTGAAGGTTTTTCTAAAAGTGAGTCCGTTGTTGATGAGCAAATTACCGATATTATTAAGGCTCATAATGGACGAGTAATTATTGCTACTTTCGCTTCAAATATATTTAGATTAAAACATATTATAGAATCTTGCCAGGAGAATAATCGCAAAATAATTACTTTTGGACGTTCAATGGAAAATGCTATCGAAATTGCTTTGAATAATGGATTGATTGCGGATAAGACAATCTTTATTGATGCTAACCAGGCTAAAGAAATGAAGCATAATGAAG
>CAKOSD010000015.1 GCA_934101745.1 uncultured Bacilli bacterium
TAGTAATGATTTATTAAATAACTTAGTAGATTTTATAAGTATTGATGATACTGGGGATGATGATATAGATATTATAGTAAAATATCAAGTAAAAGACCCGATAATATTTAAAGAAGAGTTTGCCAGAATTATAAAGAATTGTCCTGAACGTTTTAGCAATAATCATAATTTTATATTTAGAAAATTTCTGGATTTAATTAATGATAGTGAATTTTCTATAAAATATTTTGGAAGTAATGGTTTAGAAGTTAAAAGTGGATTTAAATTAAAAAGTTTAATAAATTTAAGGTGCATTAATGCTAATAATGTAACAAGCGGTGAATGTTTGTCAAAAGCTTTTTCAAAAATAATTAATAAGGAATATGATTTAGTTAAAGATGATGACAATGAGTTGGCAAAAGAAATTTATAATGTAAATGATACTTTTGATAAAAAAATTCAAAGTAATTATTCTGATAAGTTTAATAAGATTCTTGATAAAGGTAAAATTAATAAGCGATATAAATTGTCATTAAATTCAAGTCTTGATATAAAAATACTTTTACAAAATGTATTAAAATATAGTTATATAGATGGAGAAAATAGAATTCCCGAAAATCAATTTGGATTAGGATATACAAACTTAATGATGATTGCCTCATCGTTAATAGAATATATTGATGACTATCCCAAATCAGAATACAATAGTAAAATAAATATTTTAACTGTAGAAGAACCAGAAACATATATGCATCCGCAAATGCAAGAAAATTTGTTGAAAAATTTAAATGCTATTATTAATGAGTTAATAAGTAATAGTAATAAAAATATAAATACCCAATTAATTATAACTTCTCATTCTTCTCATGTTTTAAATAGTAAGATTCAAACTAGTAATAGTTTTAATAATATAGATTATATTAATTTTAATGTTGCTGATAACAATATTAAAGTAATAAATTTAAATGATGATGGCATTATTAAAAAAGCAACTAAAAAAGTTGCTGATAAAAATTTGAACTTTATAAAAAAACATATAACTTTAGGAGCTACTGAATTATTTTTTTCAGATGCTATAATTATTGTTGAAGGTGTTACTGAATATAAGTTGTTAAAATATTATTTTCAAGAGGAATGTAAAGAATTAGATGAATTTTATATATCAATATTCTGTTTGGGAGGCGCTCATGCCAAAATGTATGATGGCCTTATAAAGACTCTTGAAATACCAACTTTAATAATAACGGATGTGGATTTAAAATTAGAAAAATCAAAAAACGAAGATGAAAAATATAATAGAATTATTTGCGATAATTTAGTGAAGGCTACTATTAAAAATGAAACAATTAATTATTACAAAGATAATAATTGTAATGTTCAAGAAATACTTATGCTTGGAAAATTTCAAATTGATAACTTATTTATAACTTTCCAACATGAGGTCTATGAAAAATCAGATGAAAAAATTTATGCAACATCATTTGAGGAAGCACTTATTTTATCGAATCAGAATAACAAAAAATTTATTGAGGCTTTAAAGTCTGTTAAACCAGAAGTTTTTAAGAAAATTAATGAAAAAAACATTTTTGAAAAATCAACAGAAATTCAAAATAATTTAAAAAATGTTAAGAGTAACTTTGCTGATACTTTGTTATATCAAAAAATTACTGATAAGTTGGATTTTGAATTTCCAAAATATATCAAGGATGGAATTGATTTTTTAAAAAATCAATTAGTTGTAAGTACTGGTGATGCAAATGAACAATAGTAAATTAGAAATATCTACATTAGCACTTAATGAAGATAAAGAAAAATTAACATCTATTTATGGGACGATTGATAACCATAAAAGTTGGTGCTTAAAAGCCGGAGCCGGTTCTGGTAAAACTTATTCTTTAGTAGAAAGTATTAAATATATTGCTAGAAATTATGGACTATCACTTAAATATAATAATCAAAAAATAGCTTGTATAACCTATACTAATGTAGCAGCAGAAGAAATAGAAAATAGAATAGGTAATAATGACATTGTTATTGTATCAACGATACATGAATTTGTCTGGAATATTATAGAAAAATATCAAGCTCAATTAAAAAAGTATGTGATTCGTGATATCGAAAAAGAAAAAATAACCTTAAAAAACGATATAGAGGCATTGCAAGCAAGTGAGGAATTAACCAAGGAAGATATTAATTCCATAATTAAAATTGAATCTGAATTTTGGAAACATCAGCACGATGACGCATCAACATTTAAAATTTTTTTTAATAATATAGTGACTGATAAGAAAATTAGAAGTGTTAGTAGGGTTAAAAATATTATAAAAAAATCAGTGAAGCTAAATAAACTTGAAGCCTTAACGGAAAAGAATTATCCTAAAAAAGTTAGTTATAATCCTAGATATAATTCTAACAATTTAGCAAAATTTAGGATAACTCATGATGATATTTTAAAGTATTTTAAAAATATGATTGAAGATTATGAGATGTTTAGAAAAATATTGTGTAATGAATATCCGTATATTTTAGTTGACGAATATCAGGATACCAATAAAAATATAATTGAAGGTTTAGAAATATTAATTGGGTATGCTAATGATAATTATCTTGATTTTTGTGTCGGATATTATGGAGATGAGATGCAAGCCATTTATAAAGACAATAATGATGATATGATAAATTTAACTTCAAAATTATATAATATTATTAACTCAAAATATAATTGGCGTTCTGCGAAAAGTATAATAGAGTTTGCTAATAAGATTAGAGAGGACAATTTAAAGCAAAGCAGTATTTATAAAGATAATTATGGTAAAAGAATTTTATTTATTGAAAATGATTTTGATAGTACAAGTCAACTCGAATTTTTTAGAGACAAATGGAATGTAAGTAAAGATAATCCGCTACATGTTTTTGTTTTAAAGAATAAAACCGTTGCTGAATATAATGATTTTCTATCTGTTTTTACTTACTTTGAAAGTATGGTTCCTAATAATGAACTTAGAAATTACGTATTGAGTAATGATAAATTTAGATTAGGAGAAGTAGCTGTAACTTTAATTAATTTAACTGAGTTTGTATTAAAAATTATAAATAATAATAAAAGTGTTATGCTTAATTCATTTATTTCAAAAGAAGTTGCTAATAAGCTAAATTATAATATTATAAAATATATTAATCAAAAAATATTAAAAATTCGTGAAAAACTATTGGGTACAAATCAAACTCTTGAACAAGTTTTAAATATTGTATTTGATTCTTCGGATGATTCCATGGCAATTTGGAAAAGCATTAATAAAGAAGTGGCATTAGTAAATTTACAAGAATTCAATTTGAATTATATTGATAGTGTAGATAATCTAAAAAAATATCTAAGCAGTAAATTTTCTGAAAAAGATTTGGAAAGTGTATATTCCATTTTAAAAGTCAATATGCAAGAATTTTATAATTGGTTTAACTATATAAATAGAAATTATGGAAGAAAAAATATTATATATCATACATTTCATGGTACTAAAGGTTTAGAATTTGATAACGTTGTAATTGTAATAAATGATACATTTGATAGAAAAAACTTTTTTAAAACTATTTATAGTGAAAATGACATTAAAAGTGAAGTTTTTAGAAATTTATTTTATGTAGCGGTCACAAGATCAAGAAAAAACTTAGCTATAATTAGCAATCAGCTGAATGAATATAAAGAACAATTTAAAAAAGAATTTGATGGTTTATTAGATTTTAAAGAATAAACATATTACTTAATTATATGTAAATAAAAAGTTTTAAAGTATAAGTGATATTAAATTAGAAAATTGTTGAAATCAAAAAAATAGAGGTGAATTTTATGGCACGTAAATTGGAAATAGAAAGCAAAATATTACAACTTAATGGCGGACAATATCAAGCGCTATGTTCAGAGTATATTTGTAAAAAACGTAACCTAAATAATATTGTTGATTTAGGTCAAAAAACTGGATCTTATAAGACTACAAAAGGAACTCCTGATGCTTATTCAAAAACCGAAGATGGTAAATTTATTTTGATAGCTTGTGGTACTGTAGAAAAAAATTCGATAAGAAAAATTAATGATGATATAAGAGATTGCTTAAATGAAAAAAAGACAGGAATTAAAAAAGATGATATTAAGGAAATTGTTATTTTCCATACATGTACAAATATTAACCCTGGTCAGCAAAAAAGTTTAGAAAACAGTGTTAAAGGTATCAAGATAAACTTACAAGATATTGATACTTTATCTTACGATTTAAGTAATAAATATCAGTCGATTGCTAATGATCATTTGAATATACCGATTGATACAAATCAGATATCTGATATAGATACATTTATTAATAGATATGATAACACATATAGTAATTGTCCATTGAATACTAACTATATCGAAAAAAAATATAAATCAGATTTGATTAAGTGTGTAAATGAAAATTATATTACTTTAGTTACTGGCATTCCTGGTGTCGGTAAAACCAAAAATGTTATAGAAGTTTGTAAATATTTTGAGTCTTTAAATATATATAAAGTAATTTGTGTTAAATTAAATGGGAAACCAATTTATGATGATTTAAAATTTGAACTTGAAAAAGATAAGCCTTTTTTAATATTTATTGATGACATTAACTATATGCCAAATCTAAGATCATTTATTGACTATATAAAATCTAATAGTATAAATGTCAAAGTTATTGCAACCATAAGAGACTATCAATTAGATGATGTTAAAAGAAAAATAGAAAATTATATAACACCAATTGTATATAGAATTAGCATAATGTCAGATGACGATATAAAAGAAGTATTAGAAAAATCATGTGGAGTTACTAATTGTAACTGGCAACAACGAATAATTAATATTGCTAATGGTAATCCTAGAATCGCAATAATGACTTTCAATTTTTTGAAAGAAAATCCTAATATTAATTGTATTGCTGATGTTTTTAGAAAATATTACGATAATATTATTAAGTCAAAACAATTAACTTCTGATGAAGTAGATTTACTATTTTATATTTCTGTATTATCACCTTTTAGTATTAAAGATGAAAAAATAATGACAATTCTAACAGCCAAAAATATAAATATTTTAGAAACGATTTTAAAACTTAATGATTATGAATTGATTAATTATTTTAATGATGAAGCCATAAAAATATGTGATCAAAATTTATCTAATTATATTGTATACAAATATCTATTTGTTGACAAAAAAATCAAATTATCTAATTTTATAAAAATGTTGTACCAAAGTTATAAATTGAAATTAATTAGCACCATTAATATGCTTACTGAAGTCTTTTATAGTAAGGAACTTTATGAGTACCTATGTTCTGAAATTAATGTTGTTTGGAACGAATCTGAATATATTAACAATTTTGATTTTTTAACAGCATTTCATAATATGAATTTGACTCGTTCGAGCGCTGTAGTAAAAAAAATAATTGATAACAAAAGGACAAAAGATGTTCCCTGTACAATTAAATATAAAGATAATCCCTATATCAGTGATGAACTGCTTTATATAATTACAGATTTAAATAATTGGAATTTTAAAATTTCTGTTCAGTTAATGTTTAAATACTTAGAAAAATCACCTGATTTATATAATGATATTATTAGTTTAATAAAAGAAAAGTGGATTTTTAAATATTTAGATAAAAGTTTTGAAAATGAAAAATATTTAATAGATTATATAATTAATAAATATAACGAAGATACTATTTATAAAGATTTGTACACATTAATTGCTAAAAAAATTTTAGAAGAATGCTTTAAAGTTGAAATAGATAGGAGTTATGCTAACAAGCCGGGTAGTTTAGTATTTGTGAATTTTTCGTTGGAGGAAAATAAGTATTTTAATGATTTTAGAAAGTATATTTTTGATAAAATAATTAGCTTATCAAAAAAAGATAATGAGTTTTTTAATGTCTTATTAGAAAAACAAATTTGGTATGTAAAAAAAGATAATTTGAACATATTCAAAAGAGATATAAAATACATAGATAATGAACTTTTTACTAACATTGAAAAATTTGATATAAACTATTGTGTAATTATTTACAACATAAGATTTTATTGTAATAAATATAATATTACTTTACCATTAAATATGCAAAAATACTCTTTATGTAAAGAATTTGTTTTATTAGATATGTTTTACAGTTATGAGTACGGTAAAGAAAATAAAATGTTTATCGAATACATTAAAACTTTAAGCATTAAAGATTATGATAATTTATTTAAATATTTAAAGTGCGCTGAAGCTACCGGAATGCTTAATGACTATAAATTTTATCATTCGGTTATTATGATGTTTGATTATTTAGTTGATAACAAAAATGATACATTTATGACTATTTTCGAATTATATTTAAATAATGATACGCCATTTATGCAACAGCTTTATTATCTTTTAAGATATAATAATAAAAGAGAATTGATTGAAAAAGTTAGAATATCAAATTCAAAATATAAATATTATATTTTGGCATTTCTATTCCAACAAAATGTAAAGGTTGAATATATGGATTATGTTAATAATTTTTTACTGGATCAGGAAGGGGTATCCCAAAAATATACGCTTGATGTTGGGTCAATTTTAAAATATACAAATTATGATGCATCTTTACTTAATTGTTACACTAAACAAATTTTATTAGAAAATGATGAGCAACTGGTATATCAATACTTTAAAAACTTAGATGATGAATTATGTAAAAAGCTCATTGCTTCTTTTGAAGATAAAAAAATATTGGAAGATTTATATATCATTGTCTTAAAAAATCAATTTTTAGATATAAAAAGAACATTTGGTTACCTCTTAGTAAAAAATAATCCAAATTTTATAATTGAAATAGAAAAAAGCGATTGTTTTGGCTCTGAAACATTGTCTGAAATAATGGAATTAGTTTGGAAAGATGAAGACTATATAACTTTGACAACTGATATATTTAATAGCCTTATTTCGACAATGATGGGATATTTAAAAGTTTCTTGTCTAGTGAATAAGGAAAGTGATTTAAAAGATATGAGAATGAATTGGTACAAATATTACATTAAAAACAATATAAATGATTTAAACAAAATAGAGTGGATATTTTATGTAATAGCTTGTGAAAACGATGAAACTAAATTAGAAATTATATCTAATTTTTTAGATTTGAATCATGATATTGAGGCTTTTAAAAAATTAAGTTTCTTCCCACTTTCATACACCATTAGTGGCAGCAGTGTTCCTTATTATGAAAAACAGCTAGAATTTTTATATAAAGTCGATAATCTAGTAAACAGCAAAGAAAAAATTGAGTATTTGAACCACTTAGATTACTTAGGATTAAGAATAAATGGTTTAAAATCATGGATAAAAAAGATTAAAACTGAAGAATTTTTAGATGATTATAGAATATAAAATATGAGTATAATAGCCATAAATTGTTATAGCTAACGCTGTGCTTTTTCTGCTTGAAATGTTTTAATTATATGAAAAAAATGTGATTTTTCTCACATTTTTATTTTGCTCCAGTTTTAAATACTACAGCCTTAATAGTTCTAAATACACACTTAATATCTAGAAGAATACTACAATGATTTACATAATAATATTCAAGTTCTAATCTTTTTTCATAAGTAGTAGCAGATCTACCATTAGCAGCCCACCAGCCAGTAATGCCGGGTTTAACAGCCTCATAAATCTCATGATTACCATTATGAGCATCAAGTTCACCTTCAACTAAAGGACGAGGTCCAATTAAGCTTAAATCACCTTTTAAAACATTGATAAACTGTGGTACTTCATCTAATGAAGTTTTTCTAAGAATTTTACCCATTTTCGTAATTCTAGGATCATTTTCAAACTTTTGATTTTCATCCCATTCTTTTTTATACTTAGGATCTTTTAATAATTCTTTTAATACTTCATCAGCATTAACTACCATACTTCTAAATTTATAAATATATATAAATTTACCATTTTTACCAATTCTTTTTTGTTTATAGAAGATAGTTTTAGTATCACCACTTAATAAGTAAGATATCTTTACTATAAGGGCTATAGGTAATAAGAATATGCATCCTATTAAAGAACATATTATATCAAATAATCTTTTAATTATAAAATATAATGTCTTTCTAATAGAAAAAGAATTAGCACTTTCTAATGTTGCTTCACCATTCATAATAACACTCCCCAAACTACAATTAATTAACTTAAAGCAAAGTTATTGTATCATATAAATTAATATTGTGGTATAGGTTTTTTATGGAAAGTAGAATTTTTTGACTTAAAGTTTAAGAAATAATATAATACTGTAAGCAAATATGTAATTTATTATGAAAATTAAGGAGAGACCAAGATAAATGAAAAAGTTTTTATATTTAGATTATGATGAAATAAAATCAATATTAGCTCAATCAGAAAATGGAGTAATAGAAAAAGTAAAAGAAGAAAATCAAGATAATAAAAACGTCACTTCTCAAAGTGATTTAAAAGCTGAAATAAATAGCTCTAATTATTTGGGCTGTGTACCACTTTTAAAAAAAATAAAATCATTATTGCCAAACTTAAATTATGAAAAGAAGACTGTCAATAATCAAATTGAAAATAATGTTACAACATATGAGAAAGTATTTGGTGATAAGATGTTTGATCAAGCTTATGAATATATAAAAAATAAAATAGTTGATGCAAATAGTGAATTTGATTATGGCAAATATACAGAATTATGCCGTGTTTTTACAATAATAAATTTAAATGATTTTAAAGATTTAGACAAATTAAAAAATTTTTTTAATGATGATGAAATACAAAAAAATAATATCGAACAAAAAATTAATGATTTAAATTTATCATGTGAATTTAACAATTATGAAATTATGCTTTCAGCATATGATGGTTTTCTCATTCCTATGAATACTAAATGTCTTTTAGAAAATCCTAAAAATTTTGGCTTTCTTTTTGAAGGTGAGTTTAATTGTGTTGGAATAATGACAAATTTAATTGGTAAAGACATTGCACCAATTGGTTATGATGATATTTCATCATTGCTTAGATGTAGAGTAAATGAAGCTTTAATCAATTTTTTGCCAACAAAAGAAGAGGTTGTTACTGTTATTAAACCAATCGCCATTTATTATGATACAGATTGATTATGTTTATAAAACTAATATATTTGTGATAACATTTTTATAGAAACTATTTACTATATGTGGTAATATAGTAATGGTTATAAGAAATGTTTCTTTTTTTAACTAATTATTTATTTTTTCTTTGACTTTGAATAAATAGTTAGTATAATATTAAAAGATTTATTTTATTAAGTTTATTAATTTATATGTTACGTAGTAAAGGAAGTAGATGTAATGGAAACTATAGAAGAACCCATAAGAGTTGCCCAAATAATTGGCAAGTGGCTAGGCGGGGGAGTTGAAGCAGTAGTAATGAATTATTACAGACATGTTGATAGAACTAAAATCCAGTTCGATTTTATATGTGATGAAGATTCAACTAATATTCCTTATGAGGAAATTGAAAAAATGGGTGGAAAGGTTACTATTATACCTTCTTATAGTAAACCTTTTGAATATAATAAAGAATTAAAAAGAGTATTAAAAGAAGGCAATTATATAATAATCCATTCTCATATAAGCACAATGTCTGTGTTTAGTTTATTTGCTGCTAAATGTGCTGGGGTTCCAGTAAGAATTGCACATAGTCATAGTACAACTAATAAAAAAGAAAAAAAGAAAAACTTAATGAAACAAGTATTAAGACATTTTAGTAAAGTATTTGCAACTGATTATATGTGTTGTTCAGAACTTGCGGGAAGATGGTTATTTGGTAATAAAGAATATGATAAAGGTAATGTTTATTTACTAAATAATGCTATTGATTTAGATAAGTTTAAATATAATGAATCTTTAAGAAAAAAGAAAAGAAAAGAACTTGGTATTAAAGACGATACCTTAGTAATTGGACATATTGGGAGATTTGTTGCTCAAAAGAATCATGATTATTTAATAGATATATTTAATGAAATTCATAAAAAGAATAATAATTCTGTTTTATTGCTTGCGGGACAAGGTCCTTTAATGGAAGATATTAAAAATAAAGTTAAAGAATTAAATTTAGATGATAGTGTTAAATTCTTAGGACAAAGAAATGATGCTAATGAATTATATCAAGCCTTTGATGTATTCTTACTTCCTTCTTTATATGAAGGATTACCAGTAGTAGGAGTAGAGGCTCAAGCCGCAGGGTTACTATGTTATTTATCTGATGATATGACTAAAGAAACTAAAGTATTAGATATAACTAAATTTATGTCATTAAATAATACGCCAGAAGAGTGGGCAGATAATATCTTAGATGATGTAAAGAAATATAAAAGAATAGATACTTCTAAAGAAATGACGACTAAAAACTTTAATATTAAAGAAGAAGCAAAGAAATTAGAAGAATATTACTTAAATCTATATAATAATGGTGGTGAGTGAAATGAAAAAAGTTGGAATAGTATCTTGTTATTTTAAAAATAACTATGGTAGTATGTTACAAGCCTATGCTACTAAAAAAATATTAGATAATAATAACATTCCTAATGAAACTATTAATATAGATAATAATATTGATTTTAAAAAAGGAAAAAGAAAATATTATGCTTTTCAATTATTTAATTTTAAATTTATAAAATCTAAATTTGG
Source organism: uncultured Bacilli bacterium (assembly GCA_934101745.1). Classification (GTDB taxonomy): domain Bacteria; phylum Bacillota_I; class Bacilli_A; order RF39; family UBA660; genus CAG-605. The sequence goes on from CAKOSD010000015.1 coordinate 10,693, forward strand.
AATGATTAAATTAAAACTAGATAAAAAAATAGTGAAAGATTTAGAAAAAAATATTAGTATTAGAGATTCTAAGTATAAGGAGTTTAGAAAAAAATTTAATTTATCTATTTCTTGTCCTGATTATAAATCTTTAAGTGAGATGGCTGAGGCTAAGTATTCTGATGTTATAGTAGGTTCTGACCAATTATGGTTACCTGTTAATGTTGTTTCTGATTATTATACATTAAACTGGGTTCCAGATAATATTAATAAAATAAGTTATGCTACATCTTTTGGTATTTCTAAGATTCCTGATAAGTATACTGATGAATATAAAAAGTTCCTGTCTAGAATAAATTACTTATCAGTAAGGGAAGAATCCGGTAAAAAGATATGTGATGAATATGGAATTTCATCAAAAGTAGTATGTGATCCAACTATTCTTTTAACTAAAGAAGAATGGGAACAAGAGGCCGTTCAAGAAAGAATTATTCAAGATAAGTATATTTTATGTTATTTTTTAGGAAGTAATATTGAACATCGTAAATTTGCTGAAAAATTAAAAGAGAAGACTGGCTATAAAATAGTTTCGTTAAATCATGCTGATGAATATGTTAAGTATTCTGATACATTTGCTGATATAACTCCTTATGATATAGGACCAAGAGAATGGATTAATTTAATAAAAAATGCTGAATATGTTTGTACAGATTCATTTCATGGAACGGTATTTAGTCTATTATTTAATAAAACTTTCTTTGATTTTAGAAGATATAGTGAAAGTAATAAAATGTCTACTAATTCTAGAATAGATTCTTTATTAGATTTAGCAGGTGTTGATAAAAATAGAATATTAACTGGTAATGAAGATGTAGATACAGTTATTAAATATAAAATTAATTATAATAATGTTAATAAAAATATTGATAAAATAAGACAAGAGTCAAAAAAGTGGCTATTAAGTTCAATTACCTATAAAACAGAAGAAACAAAAGATAAATTTGTTAAAATAGAAGAAAAAGATTTATGTTGTGGTTGTACTGCTTGTTATTCTGTATGTCCTAAAAATGCTATTAAGATGGTAAGAGATAATGAAGGCTTTCTATATCCAGAAGTAGATAAAGAAAAATGTGTTAATTGTGGAATGTGTAAGAAAGTGTGCCCAATATTAAATAAGGCTAAATTAAATGAATTTAAACCCAAGGCTTATTTATTTCAAAATAGTAATGAAGAAATAAGAAAAGACTCGACTTCTGGGGGTATTTTCACTGCTATTGGTGAGTTTGTAATTAAAAATAATGGAATTGTTTATGGTGCATCCTTTGATGATAATTTTGTTGTAAATCATATTGGCATTGAAAGTGCCGATGACTTAAGCAAATTTAGAAAATCTAAGTATGTTCAAAGTAATCAAAATAATTGTTTTAAAGAAATAAAACAATATTTAGATAGTGGTAAATTGGTTTGTTACAGTGGTACTCCATGTCAAGTTGGAGGGTTAAAATCATATTTAAGGAAAGACTATGAAAATTTGATACTTGTTGATATAATGTGTCATTCTGTTCCATCCCCTTTAGTATTTGAAAAATATAAAGGATATATTTTAAAAAAAATGAATGCAAACAAGATATTAAACATTAATTTTAGAGATAAAAATAAATATGGTTATAAGTATTCAATGATGACCGTTGAAACTGATAATGGAATATACAGTCAAGGGATAGATACCGATCCGTATTTGAGAGCATTTTTCAGTGATGTCTCTGTAAGACCGTCTTGTTATAATTGTCATTTTAAAACTATGAAGAGAGTAAGCGATTTAACCATTTGGGATTGCTTTAATATAAACGAAATAGACAAGTCTTTTGATGATGATAAAGGTACAACAAGGATATTAGTTCAATCAGAAAAAGGTGAAAAATTATTAGAAAATTTAGATAATGTTAGATTAAAAGAACTTGATATAAATATTGCAACCAAAAAAGTTAAAGAAATGACTAATAGTGTTAATTACAATAACAAAAGAAAAGAATTTTTTGAAAATATAAATGCTGATAATGTGTTTGAAAAATATTATCCTACTAATTTTAAAACTAAAATAAATTCTTTTGTTAGAAAAACACTTGCTGTTACAGGAGTATATAGTAGTGTTAAAAGTTTTGCTAAAAAAATTTTGAGAAAGTAGAGTGAATTGATTTATGGCTAAAATATCAGTTATAATGGGAATGTATAATACACCAAGTAAAGAGATGCTATCCACTTCATTAAAATCCATATTAAATCAAACATTTAAAGATTTTGAATTGATAATATGTGATGATGGTTCGTCTAATGACTGCATTAAATGGGCTAAAGAAATATGTGATGGAGATAAAAGAGTTAAATTTATCAAAAATGATTGTAATAAGGGACTAGCCTATACTCTTAATCATTGTTTAGAAGTTGCTACCGGCGAATACATCGCTAGAATGGACGATGATGATG
>CAKOSD010000016.1 GCA_934101745.1 uncultured Bacilli bacterium
GAAAAACAACATTTTTAAATTTTTTCATTAATCTTTGAAATTCATAAAAAGCAAGAGGTGTCCTATAAATTGAATGGCCAGCTCCAAAATCAATAATAGCAGGTTTATCTAAATTATTAAAAACACTTCCTGTTAAATATAGTTCAAAATCTTTTTTACTTAAAAATTCATCTTTTTTAGCATATAAACCTTTTAATTGTTCTTTATCGTCTAAACTAATACCAGGCATGCCGGTTAAACTTTTTAAATTCTTAGATATAGTGGATTTACCAACACCCATGGGACCTACTAAAATTATCGAATTATCAGTTATATTTTTATCTATGTCTTTACTAATAAGTTTTTCTAATTCTCCAAATCTTTTAAAATAATCATATATTTCTTTAGCAATATCTTTAATATCTCTTTTATCTTGTAAATAATATCTATATATTCCTTCTTTTATATTAGTAGGAATATTAGGATACATAGAAAACATTAAATCTAACATTACTTTTATTAATTTTTCTTTATTAAAATCATTTATTGCTAAGGATTGTTTGACATAATTTTCTAATTCAGGATAAACATCTAGAATTGCCTGAATACCATTCTTAAGAAAGGGTTCATTTTTTAAACCAGTATTAATTAAGCACAATTTTTTTTGAAGAATAGTTATCAAATCTTCTTTTTTTATTATTTGATTGTTTAAATCTTCTTCCAATAATACCTCGTTTATTCGCTCCAACAAACTAGGATGTAAAAACACCATATCTTCAAAATCATACTTTGTAAAAGTCCCGCCATTTCTTTTTCTAGAATTCACAAAATTTTCGAACATTCTTATTTCATCACGCTTAGTTAATTCACTTTCTTTATCGTAAGAAATAAGTTTCATTTTGCCTTCTTTTTCTAACTTTTTTAAAGCCTCATAAACACTAGGATATTTTTCTTCTTTTAATACCGGCACGGCAACGTCAGATACAACTTCATCAAAACCAGTATGAATTTCTTTAAATGTTGTTGCATCGACAGTGTATATAGAAAACGAGTTATTAAACATTACCTCAAAGGCTCCGGGTACTCTTTCAATTATTGTCCATGGTTCCTTTCTATTATTACGACCAATTCCGTATGTTAAATCCCAACCGCATTTTTTAGCAAATAATACAGCAATTTCTTTAAAAGATGTGGCATAAACATAAGTTCCATGCGTCGATTTATGAGGTTCTAAAACTTTTAAATTAGAAGTATTACTTCCGTGATATACAATATTTCCCATTTTAATTATACCAAACTTTTACCACATCAACACTAGTTGAAGTAGGCATTGGATTAGGTAAAGTCATATCCACAATTACCGGAATATTAAAGGCCGTTCCAAAACACAAAGGCATCCCTGAGCGTAAAGTTTTTACTCTTTCTAACATATTTTTATTTACCGCCGCACTAATTCTGCTTACGATATCAACATCATCAGGATGATGAAGTCTAAGTACTAAAAAGTTTGAACACTGTGACAAACTAGTTGTAGATAACTCACTAGGTCTTTGCGTAATAAGCCCTAGTAAAATTCCATACTTTCTTCCTTCTTTTGTAATTCTATCAAAAATGTTATATCCTAAAACCTCATAATCATGATCATTTTGGACATATCTATGAGCCTCTTCAATTACCATGTGAATTGGAAAACTAGCCCTGGCTTCTAAATTAGTAACATAGTCAAAAAACATCTTACCATATATTTTTGATAAAATCTTAATCATTCTATCATCAACCCCATTTAAATTAATATTAATTATTTGGGCATTCTTACCATCTTTAGCCTTAAAAAATTGTTTAATATAATCTGGCTTAGAAATAACTTCACTAAACTCAAATATATTCTTATATTCACTATTAATTATGGAATTTAATCTAATCTTCAAAGTATTTAACTTATCATATCTGGCACTAGAATTTAACACCCCTTCATTAAGTAAAGAAAAATCTAATGCTACTTGTAAATCTTCTAAAGTATAAATAAAATTTGGTTTAATTTTTAATTCATTTAAATCAAAATTTAAGAACGTTTTAATAAAATCAGTTAGAGGACCAATAGCATTCATTTTACCCTGACTATCAATAAGTAGACATTGACGAAGCGTTCTATCATAACCCGGTTGATGAATAATTGAATCTAAACTTATATTAACCGTATTAAACTTTGTTAAAGCGGCAATTATCTGGTCACGAATAGCCGCCGCTGGTTTCCCACAAGATAAAATATCCATTAAAGTTGAGGCAATTATATAGTCCTTATATTTAACCGTATCGGGATCTTTACTAGTAAAAATATAAGTTAGTCTTAAAGTATTTTCGATTACTGGTATAACATTATAATCATTAACATTAAGTAAAAGGGCTAAATCATCAACTCCTAAAAAGTAAGCAGGAATTTTTACCGGCATATCATCTTCTTTAGGACTAGTTGAGTAACTTTTAAACCCCAACCCATTAATACTTTCAATTCCCTTTAAAGCACTTTTGTATTCACCAAACACGTCAAAAATCACAAAATGGGAATTAATTGGTAATTTATCATCATTGCTATAAAATAAGTTTTGTAAAAGTCTTGCCGTAGCGCAAGATTTCCCCGAACCCGTATTTCCCAATATAGCAAAATGACCACTAAAAAATCTATTTTTATCTGCTGTTACTTTAAAACCATCATAAATCAAAGAATTACCAACTAATAAATTTCTCATATTACTATAATCTTGACTACCAAGTAAATGCTCTAATTCTTTTTTAGTTATAATTCTCGCAGTTGCATTAGGACTAGGTTTCTTTAAAATACCTGCCATATACATATTGTTTTTTATTTCCCCAATAAGTAATATTTCTATTTTCTCAATACTTATATTTTCAATCTCACCAACTAAAGTCTTATTCGAATCATTAAATATTACATGATATCCAATCAAGTTGGTTTCTGCACGTCCTAGTTTATTTTCTAAATAAATATAATTATCTCTTAATTCTATAATTTTTCCAAACATATTAACCTACCTTTATATCTTCTAAAGAAATTATAGCATAAAAAAAGAAGTATACACTACTTAACTTCGTATACACTTACTTTTTTCTTATCTCTACCTAAACGTTCAAATTTAACAACGCCTGCTACTAGAGCATATAGAGTATGGTCTTTTCCCATTCCAACATTTGTTCCTGGATAAATCTTAGTTCCTCTTTGACGATAGATTATTGAACCAGCACTAACAACTTCGCCGTCGCTAGCCTTAGCACCTAATCTACGACCAACAGAATCTCTACCGTTTTGAGTAGAACCTTGAGCCTTAACGTGAGCAAATAATTGGATATTCAATTTCATAAAATTCATTTTAATCCTCCTATTTTTATATTTTGTGGATAGTCGGTTGCTAACTCTTTTAACATATTCATTAAAACATTTAAAAGTTTATTAGTAACATCACTATTCCTTAGAACAGTAATGCAAACATTACCTTCTTTAGTATCGTATTTAATTGTATTCTCTTCTAAGGCTATTATATTATTTATAGTCGTTGTAACTATACTAGATACAGCCGCACAAACAATATCTTTACCTAAAGTATCATAATCAGCATGACCTTTGATACTTACCTCTTCAATTAAACCATCAGATACTACACAGTTCACTTTTATCATAATTATTTAACATTAATAGACTTAATAGTAACCTTAGTATATGGTTGTCTATGTCCTTGTTTTTTACGATATTTCTTCTTAGGTTTATACTTAAATACAGTAATTTTCTTTTGTTTACCTTGTTTTTCAACAACGCCAACAACGCTTGCATTTTTAACTGTTGGATTACCAAATACTTCGCCAGCCATAAGAACTTCATCAAAAGTTACTTCTTTACCAACTTCAGCATCTAATTTTTCAACATAAACTACATCGCCTTCAGAAACACAATATTGTTTTCCACCTGTTACAAAAATTGCTTTCATAATTTCCCTCCTTATAAATTTAAGACACGCCCTTAAGGTGGTATCAAAACTCTTCTAACCTTTTTAGTGCGGTTTTAAGAAAGCCCTTAAAACATCTGTTATTTTATCAAAGTATCTTATATATGTCAATCGCCTTTGTCGACTATTTCCACTAAAATTTTTGGCTTAGTTGCTTAAAAATTCTTGCTTATTTTACCATTATAATATATCATACCTATATCTTATAAACATAATAAGTCTTAATAGTTATTTTCATTATTATATATAGTCCTTATTCTTCTAGTCTTCCCATTACAAACTCAATTATTGGCGTATAATTAATAAAAGGTGACATTGCAATATTAAACCAAATATTATTGTTTTCTCTTAGGTAGCCGACAATATCATATTCTAAATTAGCATTTTTTGCTTTATACAACACTTTTGCATTTGTATTAAAATACCAAAGACTTCTTGCCCCATCCAAATCTGCAAAATTATCACCAATATATTTATTAAGTCCATTATCAACCACTTTATATATATCAACTTTTCCACTCACTGTATCTCCAATATCATCACCACGATTTATAAGTAAACCTTCAGTATAATCGTTATATTGATTAATAACATTAATTCCAGCTTTAAATAAATCATTTAATTCGACCGTACTATGCCAAAATGGATAATAATATATCACAATGTCATATTTATCATTTATAATACTAGTTGTACTTATAGACATATCATTATCAACAGTTAAATTACTATAATAATAACTTATGTTATTTTTTACATTATTTTCCCAATCTTGCCATATCAATATCTTAGTATTATTATTTTTAGCAATAGTTACCCCAGTATCTAAATTAACACTATCATTTTCATTACCGCTATCATCTTTTAAAGTACCATTATTTATTCTTAAAACTAACTTTCCTTCCCCTTTTAACATATGAATCTTAATTTCATAGATAATCTTTTTATCATTACTTTCTATAACCTTCAAGTCTTTCTTAATTGGCTCATACTCATTACCATTTACCAAAAATTTTATATCATCAATATTTAAATTAGAACTAATCCTAGAATTATCACTGCCTACTAATCTTACTGTATAAATATCAGTTGTTAAAACATTACGACTAGATACACTGTCTACTTGCCAAGAAGGCTTTTCAACATCACTTGAAAAATACACATTACATTTAACCTTTTTACTAAGGCCACTTACCAATAGTCCCCATTTATCATTATCCCACTCCGTTTTTATATTTTCATCATCACAAACACTTTTTAAATAAGTCCCCTTACCCTTATCAGGAATACTTTCTACTCGTTCATTATCTAGATAAACACTTAGTAAATTATTACCTATTCTCCTATAACCATTAATTATAATAATAAATAAACCACTAATAATTATTAAGGCAATTATTAACATTTTTTTCATCTTTCTAGCCACCTCTAATATAAGTATAGCAAAAATGACGCTATTAGGCTATATATAAACTTAAAAAAATACTAGACAATATTACTGGTGAATTTATGAAAAATAATACTTATTATCATGATGATGAATTTTATTACAATTTAATTAGAAAAAACTTAAAAAAAATTAGACAAGAAAGAAACTTAACTCAACAAGACTTAGCGGATATGACCGATATTTCAAGGCAATACATTTGTGATATTGAAAATGAAAATAGATATAAACATATAACAATTAGTTACCTTGGTCGAATATCAGATGCTTTAAATATTGATATTACCGAGTTTTTTAAATCAAAATAAAAATAGGAATTAATTTTAATTTAACTTCCTATTTTTTCTATATGATTTATTTAGTAAAATAAACACTACATTTTGTTCTTTGCCCTAAATTAGTCACAAGTATTCCCCATTTATCATTATCCCAAGTACCAGTAGCACCATTATCACAACTTACATTAGATACCGTATAACCTTCATCTTTTCCGGGAACAGTTGAAGAATAAGTACCATTTATATAAGAACTAATAATTACATCGCCATAAATAAAATTACCAACCGTAGTTTTAACAACCTCCGTATCCTCAGAGACAAAAAATTTCGAATACGCAAAATATAAACCTAAAACGCCTACTAATAAAAAGGTACAAACAACACCGGCATATTTAGAAAACTTTTTAAATTTCTTTTTATTTTCTATTTTTCGCAAAGCTTTTTCGGCATTAAATTTTTTCATTATCTCACAACCTATCCTTTTATCTATAATTATTCTATCATAAATCTAAAAATCTTGTATATAAATTTATTAACTTTAACATTAATTTTTTATTTTCTAACATCCAAATTAAAACTGCTAGCCTTACTAACAGTTTTTTTCATTTAGTCAAACAATTTTTTAAACTCTTCTTTTTTAGCTACTATGTACATCATTAAAGAAGTAACAAAGAAAGTAAGAATAATTATAGAACCCATCATACAATAACTTATGGCATTTAAAGTATCACACTTAACACCAACTGCTATTAAAAATGAACCTCCAACTAAACCGATAGTTAAAATTAAAATAGCATAACATAATAATTTATCGTTATATTTTTGTAAATCTTTCTTTGACATATCGTTATCCTCCTAACATAAGGATACCACAAAATCATTCTAAAATAAACTTAATTGTGAAGTTTCTGGTAAACCATCCAAAACTCCGAGTGTTCTTAACTTATCAACAGTTGTACTACTTACCTTACCACGACTTTGTAAATCTTCAATGCTTATAAAAGGCTGTTTATTTCTTTCTTCAATTATTTTAGTGGCAACTGAGTCCCCTAAGCCATCTAAAACTTTAAACGGACAAATTAAAGTGTATTCATCTTTTATAACAAAGTTTTTACCATCACTTTTTTCAATATCAATATTACTAAATTTAATACCACGTGCCGTAGCCTCTAAGGCTAACTTTAAAGTTTCTAACAAACTACTTTCTTTATTCGTGGCATCATAACCTTTCGCCATTAATTCAGCCATTTTAGCTTTAATAGTATCATAGCCTTTTACCATAACCTCTAAATCAAAATCATCAAAACGAGTAGAAAAATAAGACGCATAATATACTATTGGCTTATGTACTTTATACCAAGCAATTCTAAACGCACTAGTAACATAAGCAGCCGCATGGGCCTTAGGAAACATGTACTTAATCTTAGCGCAAGAATCAATAAACCAATCTTCAACGTTATATTCCTGCATTAACTTAACATAACCTTCCCATTCCTCACGGTCTTTAGGTTTAGAAGCACGTCCTTTACGAACAAACTCCATTATTTTGAAGGCTTTAAAAGGTGGAAGACCTCGGTACATTAAATCAACCATAATATCGTCACGACACCCAATAACTTTAGCAAAAGGAACGACATTTTTAGCAATTAATTCCTGAGCATTACCAAGCCATACATCGGTACCATGCGATAAACCTGATATTTTAATAAGTTCTGCAAAAGTAGTCGGTTTAGTATCTTTAACTAAAGAAATAGTAAATGGAGTTCCAAATTCCGGGACACCCAAAGTACCCGTATCACACATTATCTGTTCTGAGGTTACCCCTAAGGCCTTAGTCGAAGTAAATATTGACATGGTTGCTTTATCATCTAATGGTACCTTGGTAATATCATCGCCAGTTAAATCTTGAATCATTCTTAACTGCGTTGGATCAGTATGACCCAAAATATCTAATTTTAAAACATCAGCATCAATAGCGTGGTAATCAAAATGAGTTGTACGCCACACACTAGTTGGATCATCTGCTGGATATTGAAAAGGAGTAAAATCATAAACTTCCATATATCCTGGAATAACAACAATCCCCCCAGGATGTTGCCCGGTTGTTCTTTTAACCCCCGTACATCCCATGGCTAATCGCTCTATTTCTAAATTACGCATGATAATACCTTTATCTTCACAATAGCCACGAACATAACCGTAAGCCGTTTTCTCAGCAACGGTACCAATAGTACCTGCCCGATACACATTATCAACTCCGAACAAAACTTTTGTATAATCATGAGCACTAGCCTGGTTTAAATCACTAAAGTTTAAATCAATATCGGGAACCTTATCGGCATTAAACCCTAAGAAAGTTGCAAAGGGAATATCTTGACCATCTTTAATCATTGGAATATTACAGTTTGGACACATTTTATCTGGAAGGTCAAATCCACTAGAATAAGTTGATCCTAAAGGATTACCCTCTTCATCATTGAAAATACTTAATTTACATTTACCACAACGATAATGAGCCGCCAAAGAATTAACCTCAGTTATTCCCATCATACAAGCAACAAACGAAGAACCAACCGAACCACGGGACCCAACTAAGAATCCTTCATCATTAGAGTGTTTAACCAATTTTTGGGCAATCAAATAAATAACATTATAACCGGCACCAATAATACCGCCTAACTTCTTCTTAGCCTCTTTATCTAATTCTTCATCATTTGGTACTTCTTCTAAAGTATCTTTTAAATAACCTTTAATATAATCCTTAACGCAATTATATCCACCAACAATAGTTTTATGCAAAATAGCAAATATTTCTTTCTCTTTATCAGTAATAGCCTCATCTTTATTAACATAATAAGTTATAGCCTCTTTTAAAGAATCACCATATAACTCTTTAGCCAATCTATCTTCAATATGATAAGGTAAAACCTCACCATACCAGTCTCTGGCCTTAGTATAAACAAGTTCTGTCATTGTTTCAATCGAATTAGGAATCTTAGGAGCAAATGGTTTAGGAGTAGCAATAATTACTTCAATTTCACTAACCATATCCGCAATTTTATTGGGATTAGTAACTACTATCTCATAAGCCGTTTCTTCATCTAAAAAGTTAAACTCTTCTAACATTTCAGCTGTAGTCTTTAAATACATATTAGGAACGTCCATGCCTTTACGATTTAAAGGATGCAACTTACCGTTGAATTTCGTATTAACAATTATTTCTCGATAAATTAAATCATCTTTTGTTAAATTATGAACATCCCCCGTTGCTACTACTGGTTTTCCGGCTTCCTTTGCAACCCGAATAATTCTCTTTAAATAGTTTTGCGCCTCTATTTCATTATTAAACTTACGATCAACTCCAATTAAATGCGAAAACACACTTAAAGGTTGAACCTCGATATAATCATAAAAGCTCATCATATTAACAAGTTCTTCGTCTTCCATCCCAGCGGCTTTTTCAAATATTTCATTATTAATACAAGCCGAACCAATAATAAGGCCTTCTCTTAAATTAGAAATTTCTCTTCTAGGAATTTTAGGTTGTTCATTTTTATAAAGATACTTAGTATTAGCCATACTAATAATTTTAAATAAATTCTTTAACCCACCACGATCTTTAGCAATAATAGTAGCGTGAAAAGGATAAGCAAACTTAACTAAGCTTTCCGTATCAATACTCTTTACTAATTTAGTAGTTGTCGAAATATTTTGTTGATCAAAATCTTTACAAAATTTATAAAAAGCATAAGCAGTTCCTTCTGCATCATAATCAGCCCTATGGTGTTTATCCTCATCCCAAGGAATATTTAATTTTTTAGTTAAAGTACTAAGTTTATGATTAGGCCAATCTGGATGTAACATTCGAGCCATACTCATAGTATCTAAAACGGTCGCGTTAAATTCACCTAAATTATATTTATTACAAGCTGCCTTCATAAATGAAATATCGAACTTAGCATTATGAGCAACTAACGGTAAATCACCTACCCATTCTAAGAATTTCTTGGTAACAACATCTTCATTTTCTTTCCCTTTTAACATCTCATCAGTTATATAAGTTAAATCAATAATCTTTTGAGGCAAAGGTCGATGGGGATCAATCAACTCATCAAAACGATCTAAAACCTCATTATTTTTTATCTTGACTGCCCCAATTTCAATCATTTGATCACTACCAGCATAAAAACCAGTAGTTTCAGTATCAAATACTACATAAGTTTGGTCTAACAAATTATATTCACGGTTATTAAACACAACATCAATATCATCATTAACAACATTAATTTCTGTACCATATAAAACTTTAAAATGTTCTTCCGGTGCTTTGCCTTTATTAATATTTTCAACCGTATGATATAATTCTGGAAATGATTGAACACAGTTATGATCAGTTACCGCAATCGCCTTATGTCCTAAATTATAAGCATACTTTACTAAAGCCTCAGCCGGAATTACGGCATCCATAGCGCTCATCATTGTATGAGTATGTAATTCTACTCTCTTTACTTCCGCTTCATCTTTAACCTTATTTTCTTTAGAGGCAATTTTCTCCATGTTCCGAACCTTTAAAACTAATTCCTTAGCAAAAGTATCAAACTCTACATTACCATGAATACGATACCAATTACCAGCCTTCAAATTATCCATAATTTCACTAAATTCATCATGATCTTTTTTAAAGATTTTTGCTAAAATACTATTAGTTTTGTCACTAATTTTAAGAGTAATAATATTAATAGTTTCTTTTTCTAAAGTAGCAATTTCCCCAAAAATAAAAGCCTCGACAATAACATTTCGCATATCTCCCATTATATCGTTAATTTCGATGGTATCTCCATCGATATGCTTACCCAAAAACACTGGTGATACTTCTTTTACAACCTGCTCTTCATGACTAGATTCCATTAACTTTTTAATTTCTTCTTGTTTTAAAACATTAACCGTAGTGGTAATATTAATATCTTTAATTCCATAAAGACTAAGTTTATTTAATAAACTCTTTACCCCTTCTAACACAGACTTTTCTTCAACCTTAGTATTAACTTCTACGATAATAATATCATCATCTATAGTTATATTATTATCTATAATCCCACTCAAAGATGGTTTCGTACTTATATAACTATTTAAAACATATCTAAATACACTAACTATTTTATCTTTACTTAGAATATTACTCTCAACCATTAAATTAACTTTAATGTTTCCATTAATCCCTTTTCGACATACTTGATATAATTTATCTATATCTTGTGGCTGAAAATTATCGGGAATTATCATTGTTACATTAAATTCTCGTTTTTTCTCATCTAATAAAACTTCTTTTATTTTATAGTTTTGATAAACTGATAAATCGTTTAAACCCAAACTTTGAAAAAACAATTCTTCACTACTCATTTTAGACACTCCTTACTGTATTTATATTTATTTGATATTTATCTATCCTTCTGGCCACAGTCCCTATTACGACCACTAAGTTACCAACATTCAAATTTTCCAAACAATTTATTTTCTTAGGAAAAATCACAAAATCTATATTGCCTGTTTCATCACTGCCATTAATAAAAGCCATATCTTCATTCTTTTTAGTTTTTATTTTTCTAATATCATTAACCAAGATAACCATCTTAACATTTTTTCCTAAGTAAGGCTTAATATTATTAATTTTCACTATATCTTTAGCCTTATATTTACTAGCCGGATGATTGCTTACATAAAATCCATAAACATTTAATTCCTGATTCATCAAAGTCTTATCATCAAACTCATCTTCTATTTTTAAAATCGGCTTTTCTACTAAAGCAGCATCCAAATCATCGCAAACTATAGCATATCTTAATACTTCATCTAGCATATTTATCATTGTCTTATGATTTATTTTAAAAATATCTAAGGCTTTAGCATTAATTAAACTTTCTATAACATTTTTCTTAATACCTAATTTATAAAATCTTCTTACTAAATCAAAATAATCTTCATATAAGCCATTTTCTTCTCTATCTTGTAAAATCAAATTAACAGTATTACTACCTATATTTTTAATTATGCTTAAAGGTAATAAAAGATAATTATTCTTACTTAAGTAAACATCTTTACTCTTATTAATATTAGGTACTAAAATTGTTATATTATCTTTTTTTGCAATATTTAAATAATCTTCGGTTTTCTTACTATTAGAAGTAGTCATATTAAGTAAATTAGCCAAAAATACTTCTTTATAATGAACTTTTAAATAAGCCATTTGATAACCAATAAGAGCATAACTGACAGAATGCGCTTTATTAAAACCATAATTAGCAAATTTTAATATTAAGTCATAAACTTCAGTTGCCTTAGTCTTATTATAGCCTTTTTTTATTGCCGAAGTAATAAAATTTACTCTTTCTTTTTCAATTACCTCTTTTTTCTTTTTACTCATAGCCCGTCTTATATTATCAGCCTGTGCAAAACTAAACCCTGCCATAGTTACTAAAATCTGCATAATTTGTTCTTGATAAACAATTATACCATAAGTTTCTTTTAAAATAGGTTCTAACTCAGGAACAATATAAGTTACATCAGCGCCATTTTTTCTGGCAATAAAAGTATCAATATTATCCATAGGTCCGGGTCTAAAAAGCGCTACGGCAGCATATAAATCATTAAAACTCTTAGGTTGTAATTTTCTTAAGAACTCTTTCATACCATTAGATTCAAACTGAAAGATACCATCTGTATCCACTCTGCAAAACAAATCAAAAGTTTCTTTATCATATAAAGGAATATTATAAAGATTAAAATCGCTTGGTAAACTTCTTAATATATTATGAATAAAGGTAAGATTAGATAAAGCCAGAAAATCCATCTTTAGAAA
>CAKOSD010000017.1 GCA_934101745.1 uncultured Bacilli bacterium
GAATAATATTATGCAATAAATCGTCGATTGTTATTTTTATAGTTTTAAAGTATAATTAAGAAGATAATAGTAGAGGTGCCAAGTGAAAGAACATATTGAAGAAGTAATAGCAAAAATTAAAAAAAATAGGGATGTAAGAAGTCTTAGAAATAGCTTAAGCTACGAAGAAAGGGATTATTTAGCTAGTAATATTAATGATTTTTATCCTTATGGTTTAACAGAAAAAGAATTAATAACTTTTTATAAACAAATATATTCAGTAGATGAAGCCTTGGCTAAAATAGAAAGTACTAATGGTTTAATGGAAAATGCAAGAATAATTGCTATAATATGTTTACCAGATTCTCTGAAAGAAAATTATATAAATCTTTATGATAATACTGAAATACAAGTTTTATTTATATCTACCTTTGATGCTGATGAATTAAAATTAAAATATTTGATGACTGGTAAATACGATGATTATGCTATGGATATTATTCCTTCTATGACTAATGATTTTTTAAAAATGGAATATATTAATTCTTTAGAAGGAGCAGATAAAACGGCCAATCTAATACCTTATTTAGAATCAGACACTTTAAAAGAGAAATTTTTAAGTAATAATTCTTTAACAGACAAAGAAAACTATGATATAACTGGCAGCATAAAAGATGAAAATGTATTTTTAAAATGTCTAAAGTTTAATAATGATGAAAATAAAAGAAAATTACTTATTTATAGGAAAAGCTACCATACTATGATTATGGGATTACAGCATATTGCCACTGAAACTATACGAAGAGATACTTATAATCATATTGTGAATAATGCATATGATATACCGCTTGATGATTATGATTACTTTTCTGATGAAGATAAGATAAAAATTTTCTTAAGAACTATTGATCACTTTGGAAAACTAGATGATGATTTTATTTTAAAACTAGCTACCAAATTTGATGACATTCCAGAAAAAGCACTTGTTTTAGCCAGATTAGAAGATAATAGTAAAAAGGAAGAATTACTTCCTATGCTTAACTATAACGTTAGTCTTATTTACTCTATAAATGAGGATAGAATAAAATATTCTTATTTAGATAAAATTCCAAGTAATTGGAATCGTTGTTATCTTGTTAGCCAGTTTGAAAATCCTGAACTTAGGCTTTCCGCTTTACAATTTCTAAATGATGACGAAAATGAACTAAATATAGTAAGAAAATTGCCAACTGAGGATTTAAAACTAAAAGCTTTAAAATATATAAATGACCATGGAATCGCTTCCAAAGTTTTAAGAAGCTTAGAAAGCACTTCTGATGAGGATAAATATCAATTTTTAAAAGAGTTAGAAAATGAAGGTATAATTGAGGCAGTCATAAAAAGTATGACAGATGATGACATAAAATATCGCAGTTTAAAATATTTAACTAATCCAAGTTTGAAAAATGATATAGTTATACATAGCATTACTGATAAAAACATAAAAATAGATTTCTTAAGTCAATTAGATGATGAGAATATAAAAAAAAATATTATTATTTCAATTTATGATGATGTAACAAAATTAAGTTTACTAAATACAATTACTAATGATAATTATAAATTTGAAATAATTAACAAATTTAGAGATAATGAATCAAAATTAATGGCACTAGAATACATTGACAACGATGAAATCAAAAAAAGAATAGTTGCTACTTCTTTTAATAGTGATTACTTAATATTTAGATCCATAAAGTATTTTCATAAAGATAAAAATAAGGCATATGTAATTGAATTAATTAGTAGTCCTACTTTAAGATTAGATTGTATTTACTTCTTAAAAGATTTAGAAAATAAAACAGAAATTGTTAGTACGGTGAAAGATGAAGCCTTGCTTCAAAACTTTTTAATTAAATCCAAAGATGATGAATTAAAAGCCTTTGTTATTTCCATGTTGCCAACAGAAAAAATTATAAAAAACTTGAAATGTTTATCAGCTGATGACTTAAAAAAAGATGTCGTTATAAAGAAATTAAGTGAAGATAAATGGGAAGAAGCACTTAGATTTATATTTGATGAAAAATCCAAAGTTGGAATTATTACTAGATTTAATGATGATGCGACTAAAATAAAATATTTGGATATCATTAAAGACCGCTACTTACGAGCTTTAATTCTTTGTTCATTACAAGACCAAGAATTAAAAGTAGGTTTATTGCAAACGAAATGTGATAAAGTTATGCAAGCATTCATTTTAATGGATAGTATATGGCCTTATAAATATGAAGTGTTAAAAAACTTTTACAGTGATATCGAAAAAAAAGAAGCTTTTAATTATTTGACTTTAAAATGTAATAATGATTTTGAATGGGGATATTATAGAGATTCTAACTATGATAAGATTATAGACTTAACTATTAAAGATGAAAATATTAAATTTGAAATGCTTCAAAAAATAACAAATAATAACTTAAAAGTAAAAATTATCTGTACCTTAAATGATAACTTAAAAATACAATCCTTGGCACTTTTTGAAGAGGAGAATTATAGAGCCGATATAATTAGAAATTTGTCTACTGATAAATTAAAATTAGAACATTTAACAAATATTAAAGATTTAAAAAATAGATTAGAAATTATTTGTTCTTTAGATAAAGACGACTTAAAATTACCATTTTTAAATCAAAAGTTTAATGATAGCTATAATTATCCGATAATTGCATCTTTAAAAGCATTTACTAATAGAATTAAAAGCTTTCCATTTTTAAAAGAAGAGGAAAATCAAAAAAGGTTTTGGCATACTAATTTAGATGAGACAGAAAAATTAGGCCTTGCTAATGTAATTACTATGGTCTCAGATTCCTCAAAAAAATTAGAAATAAAAGAATTAGAGACGTTGGAAAATGGCTTAAAAAAATTAGAAAACAAAAAGATTATGGTTAAGTTATTAACATACATATTTAATAATCTAAATAATTTGGATTTAGTGAATAAATCAGGTGTTTTAATCGATATTTTTTCGAGTTTAGAATATACTAATTCACTAGAATTATATGATATGAGTGATAGATTTGCTAATAGTATTTTAGCTAGTGATAATCCTAAAGAAACATTTAAGAAAATAGAAAGTATATTCTTAAAAAATAACCTTCCTACTTTTGCTAAAATATTTTTGTGTTTTGGTTATTTATACCCAGATTTAAAGAATATTAATATTACAGAAGAGCAATCTTCGCCAGAAATTGTTAATCCAAAACAAACAAGAAGAATGGAAATTACTGCTAGAAATGCTAGTAATAATACTAAAAGAATGCAGATATTCCTTAATGACTTAATTAGAATAGGAACACATTCTGGTAACCGAAGTCTTGTTAGCTACTTAGATAATATTGAAAATGGTGATAAGTTATTTAAAGCTTTAGAAAAAGGAATAATTAATTATGATGACGTATCTTTAGAAGCAAAAGAAGTTTTGAAGATATATGAAAGTCATCTGGAGAGTTTATATTCTTATCTGAAAAAACAAGATGATTTAGATATTTCTAAGCTTAGCGATATCGAAAAGATAAATTATTTGGCTCATAAATTTTATGGCAATGATGATTTAGCCCAGGCAATCAGTAATAGTCGTTATAGTCTACCAGACAGGATTATTAGAAGTTTTGCTTATCAAGCCGGTTTTGATACTTTTGATAAGTTTAAGCAAGTTGTCATAAATACAAAGAAAGATAAAGAAAAAATATCTATTAAGCGTTCTAAAGAATTAGAAAATAGTTCATTGCAATTAGAAAAAGGCGATTTAATTCGGGGTGTGGGTAATATTTATAGTATTGAAAGTATCTTAATGGATGGTAATGTTTGCAAGGAATTTTTAGGTACTTTTGTAGGCAATAGTACATCTGATGCAACACCACTTGATATTGATTTGTCTTTAATTATGGAAGATGGAAAAACTGTAAGTGAAAACATTGGTAGTTCGATTACAAGTAATAGCTATGGAAATATTTATTTTGTTATTAAGAAAGATAATCCTGGTATAAATTTAACAAGAAATAGTGATGGTTCTTTAACTGGTCATGCTTATGATTCTGGAAAGATGGAGCTATTTAGAACTTTAAGTAATAGGCATTTTGGTATAAGAACGGGTCTAGCCACTCCTGATATCGATTATATTATTTATCGAGAAGAAATGGAAAATTCTAATGACTTAAGTATTTTAAAAAATGAAATTGCCAAGAATAATTTATATATACCCGTTGTTGATATGGATGGTAAATTAATATATACATACGAAGAATATGAGACTTTAAAAGCAAAAATGAATGGTTTATCATATTATGGCAATAAGGAATATAATTTAAGTAGTTATAGTCCTTCAGAATATGTTAATAGATTAAATAATTTAGTAGAAAAAAATAGAGAAGATGTTTTAGCAAAGTCTAATCTTGTTTATCAGACTTTAGCATCTGCTATAAATCAGATTAACTTAGATGGCAAAAATTTAAATAGTGTTAAGGGTCTTGATACGGAGTTAACTAAAGGTAATGTTGAAGTCTTAGAAACCGGTTCTTCCGCAAGGGGTACCAATGTTCCTTCTGATTATGATTTTGATTATATCTTTAGATTAGATGCTGATATCATGCGAGATAGTAGTAAGTTAATAGAATTTAAAACTAGATTTTGCAAGGCTTTGGGTATACCACCAATTACCGGTGATTTAAGAGATGTTACCGTAGATATCCCAGGTTTAGGAGAAATTAAATTAGATGTAACTATTATTCAAAAAAATGATAAGTTAGAATATTCTACCGAGATGGCCTTAAATGATTATCTTACTACTATTGGTAATAATGATCAGAAGGCAAGAGATGTCATAACCGCCAATGTTATCTTAGCCAAATTGTTATTTAAAAATGCGGACTGTTATAAAAATTGTCGTAAGGATTCTAATCAAGGTGGCTTAGGAGGCGTTGGTACTGAAAACTGGATAATTCAAAACGGTGGTACTTTAGAAAGTGCCGCTAAGAGTTTCTTAGGAGTTGCGGAAGGTAAAACTTTTGAAGAATTTAAAAAAGTATATCATGTTCATGATTATGGGAAAAATCATATGTACCGAGATAAAAACTTATATCCTTATGATGATTTTATCTATAATAACATGAACGCAACCGGTTATGAAAAAATGAAAAATGTTTTAAATAAGTATTTCCAATACTTAAAAGGAGATAACCTAGCCTTACCCGAGATAGATAAAATTATAGCCGAATTAGAAAATAAAATGTCCATAGCGGCTAGTAAATCTTCAAAAACGACCCATATTTAAAAAATAAACCAGATTATAACTAGCATTTTCCAATAATTATCTTCAAAATATCTTTAAAACTTAAAACTTTTTCTTTAACCTGATAATAATTTATGATATAAAAGAAAAGGTGAATGAAAATAATGAATGAATTTGAATATCTAGAAGAACAAACCAGAAAACAACAAGCCTTCATAGAAGGACTAAAGGCTCAAAAAATAAATCTTTATAGTGATACTTTATTACAAGAAATGAGTACTTTAGATTACTTAGGAATACCTTTTTTAATATGCGCTACTAATAGTTTTTTTAAAAATATGTATTATGAGGATATCTTAATGATTATGGCCTCTCTTTTAACTAAATATGGTATAGTAAAAATCTTAAAAGATGATAAAGATAAGCATTTAATTTTCTTAGAACAAGATAATCATAAATATCTTTTTGATATTAGCGGTGGCTTAGTCTATGCTTATGATACTTATTTAACTTTGGAAAATACTTCTTTAATAGAAATAATTAATGTCTTGGCAATAAAAGACTATATCTTAAAAAGTAATAATATTACGAGAATTTACCATGATGATTCTAGAAGAATTGTTTTAAATGACCAGGCTCTTAATAATTATAAGTTAGGAATAGATAAAATGGATTTTGCTTTTATTACTATGTTAAGTGATTACCTTTTAAATAAGCCTGATAGTCTTAAAGGTGTCAAATTTCAGTTAAAAAAGTAAAAAATTATTGCTTAAATAAAAAGATTGTGGTATAAGATTAAATACAAAGGAGCCACATTATGACCAATCAACTAAAAAAATTATGGGAAGATATGAAAACTAATATTAAAATTAGAAAGGGAATTAACGAAGGTAAAATCACAAAATATGATGCTACTTTATTAGATAAAATAAAATCATATGATTATTATAATGTTCCTATGTTAGTTTATCTTTTAAATCCTTCTCTAGGTAATTATAGTCATGAAATGTCTTTAGGACTTGCTAGTATCTTAGTTAATGAAAATCCTGTTTTTTTACTTAAATTACCTCATCTAGATTATTATTTAATTGAAGTTACCATTAATAATAAGAAATATATTTATGATATTAATAAGTGCTTAGTCTATGATGAAGAATACTATTTTTCTCTTAATCCTAATCCTAATTATGAAAAAATCATTTTTACTAAAGAAATTGCTGCTAATATAGTTACTAATGACTTTTTAATGCCAGTAGATATTTCCAGTACTGCTAGAAATATCTTAGTTGCCATAATCTTAGATGATTATGCAAACGGAGTATATGATAGTGTTAAAATGCTTTTAACTTTAGAAAAATATCTCAAAGAAAAAGAAGAACAAATTAAGTTAGAAAGAATTAAAAATTTTAAATTTTAAAATAGAAAATAAGTCTT
Source organism: uncultured Bacilli bacterium (assembly GCA_934101745.1). Lineage (GTDB taxonomy): Bacteria > Bacillota_I > Bacilli_A > RF39 > UBA660 > CAG-605. The sequence continues at coordinate 6,677 of CAKOSD010000017.1, forward strand.
TTAAGGAAGGCTTTTTTCTTTTAAAAAAGATAATTTTATTATATACTATATTTATAGTAAAGGATTATATATGATAGAATTAGTAAATGTTAAAAAAACTTATAAAGCTAAAAAAACTAGCGCTACTATTGCTTTAGATGGCATAAATTTTAAAATACCAAGTAAAGGTTTATACTTTATAACGGGCGAAAGTGGTTCCGGCAAATCAACCCTTCTTAATGTCTCAGGAGGACTAGATAAGATTGACAGTGGCTCCATCAAAATTGGCAATCTTAATTTAGAAAATTTAAGCAAGAAAGATTTAGTAAAATATCGTAATACCTGTGTTGGTTTTATCTTTCAAGATTATAATTTATTCTTAGAATATAATGTCTATGATAATGTGAAATTAGCCTTAGAACTTAGTAATCAAAATAATAATACTAATATCGATGAAATTTTAAAAAGAGTAGGTTTATATGATTTAAGACTCCGTAATATTAATGAATTATCCGGTGGTCAAAGACAAAGAGTAGCCATCGCTAGAGCCCTCGTTAAAAATCCCCAACTGATTTTAGCCGATGAACCAACTGGTAACTTAGATAGCGTTACTTCAAGACAGATAATGGCTCTTTTAAAAGAGATAAGTACAGATAAATGCGTTATTGTTGTTACCCATGATAAAACTTTAGCCCATGAATTTGGTAACGGCTTTATTACTATGCAAGATGGTAAAGTCATAACCGATACCATTGTGGCTTTAAAGGATGATGATAAAAATATACTTCTAAGAACTTCTAACTTTAAAAGTCGTTATGCCTTAAAATTTATGCTTCATAATATGAAGATGAAACCTGTTAAGTTTGTCATGACCACCTTACTTACGGCCTTTGCTCTAACTTTAGTCTGTTTGATGTTTACCTTTGTTTTCTTTAATAAACAGGAATTTGCTTCAAATGTTTTAACCAAGCATAAGGTTGATAAAATAGCCATTAGTCCGGTAACTTGTTTTAAAGACAAAGCCTATTCCGATTATGTTGATTGTAATCCCAAATATTTTAATGGCAATGATGAGACCTTAAAATTAGGAAGCCCTGCTTATTATAATCGGGATAATGAATTTACTCTTAAATTTGGTGAACCTGATAATATTACTGAGGCCATTCCTAGTTATAGAAATATCGTTGAATTAAAAGATGATAGTTTAATTACTTTATATTTAGGGCATTTACCATTAAACGATGCCGAAATAGTAATAGATAAAAATATCGCTTACGATATTATAAAATATGGTATTTATGATATTAATCAAAACTTAATTAAACCAACTACCATGGAAGATATCATAAATTTACAAATTAATTTAGGCAAATATCCCGTAACTATCGTAGGTATTAATGAATTTAATAGTGATGCCGAGTTTACAGATCTGCGTAGTGATGTTAAAACCAATCTAAAATTACAAGATTACTTTAAAAGTTACACTGAAGATAATAATATCTATGTCAAAGGCTTTATTGATAATAAAGAATTAGTTTACAGCAAAGAGGAAATGCTTAGTAAATTTATTATTAATTTTATAAGCAAATTTAATACTAATGTCTATGGTATGTTACATAATCTTAAATACTATGAGACTGGGGAGTATTATGATTTAGATTTTAATTTGACTAATCAGGCACTAAGTAGTAACGAAGTTATTGTAAGTGCGAGTGATATTTTAAATTATAATTCACCAACAACTGGTAATATTGGCAAAAAATTTACGGAATTTCAAAAGGAAAATAGTAATTTAAGTTATAGTGAGGCCTTACCCGTATTTATTAAGGATATAATTTTTAAATATAAAGATGAATTTAGTTTAGTTTCACGCGATATGGTTAAAGTTTATAGAGATAATAATTATACTACCACTCTAAAAGTTGCCGGTATTACCTTTGATGATTATAGTTATATTAGTCAAGAAATGTATAATAATGGCGATAAGAGTAAGAAATTTATTGAAAAAGTTTATATTGGTTTTAAAACAAAAGAAGAACTTAATAAATTGTTAAATAAATATGATTATATAGGTAATATTCTTAATGATGGAAATTTTCTAATTATGGATAGTGATTTAGGTTATGATATTAGTATGGTAGATAGTATTTATTATCACTTACATTCTTATCTAGTTATTATTGCTATTATTGTTGCTGTATTTGCCTTAGTTTTACTCTTTAATTTTATTAATACAACTATTAGTTATGCGAAGAAAAATATTGGAATTTTAAAAAGTTTAGGGGCTAAAAACAAAGATATTTATAAAATATTTACTTATGAGGCTTTCATTATTACCGTTATTGCCTTTATTATATCCTTATTTATGTGGATAGGGGCTTGTAATCTTGCTAATAAAATGTTCTTTGACAATTACAAGTATATTGGCGGTATCCAGATAAATGCCCTTGCTCCTTTTCTAACTTTAGGTTTTGGTCTAATTTTATCTTGGCTTTTAAGTTTAGCAAATTGTAGTAGAATAAATAAGATGCAACCTGTCGATGCCATCTTAAATAAATAAAAATAATTAGCACTCAATACTTGACAGTGCTAGTAAAAAGTGGTATAACATAATCGTAAGTAAGAAAGATACTTACAGGTATTAAAATTGTATTGTTGAGTACCCTATAAAAGGGGTATATTGAAAGGAAATGATTTATATGATGTTAGTACCAAACAGAGATTTTGATTTATTTGATGATATTTTCGGTGATCCCTTCTTTAGAAAAAGCGAAAGCAAAATGATGAAGACGGATATTCGTGAAGATAAAGATAACTATGTAATTGATATTGATTTACCAGGTTTTGATAAGAAGGATATTAAAATTGATGTAACTGATGGTTACTTAACTATTAATGCCAAAGTAAATAATGAAAATAATGAGAAAAAGAGTGGTAAATATATTAGAAAAGAAAGATATTATGGCGAATGTTCTCGTAGTTTCTATGTTGGCGATGATGTAAAACCTGAAAATATTAACGCTAACTTTAAAAATGGTATTTTAACTTTAGAAGTACCTAAAGTCGAAAATAAAGGTAAATTACCAGAAAAGAAATATATTGAAATTAAAGACTAATATATAAAATTTTAAATTAACATGCAAAGAACTGCATGTTTTTTATTTGCAAACTTCTTTAAAAAATTCTATTGACATTATTATCCTAAAATGTTATTATACAAGGCAACTGAGGGGGTAAATTTATGGAAAGTAATATAGTTGATGAACAACAAAAAAGATTAGAACAAGCCAAAAAAGATAAAATCGATGGTAGTATTAATCATTTTGATAGGTTAAATTTACTTCCATCAACTAATTTAATGTATGTAAAATACGCTTTTTTAAACAAATTGTCGATGGAAGCCAATGAAAAATTAACCATGTTTTCTATTGAAGATATGGATGTTACTATTAAAGGTTATTTAGCGTTAAGCAATAAGGAAAAGGCTGAAAAATATATTAAAAATTTAGAAGCATATAATCAAAAAAAAATAGATGACGCAAAAATCATGTATGCCCAAAAACTGGCTGCTAAAAGACATTCTGCAGAATATCATTATTATGTAACAAGAAGTCAGATTGAGTGGCTAATAGAGGTTGGAAAGACCAAATATAGTATTAACTATGAAGTCGATTTTTCGAATGTTGACAACGAAGCTTTTCTCCAATTATTAAGAAATATATATGATTCCTTATCCCGCAAAAAGCAAGATTATTTGATTAATGGTAATTCTGATGAAAAATTTGTAAGTTCATTAAAAGAAGTAATCGATAACTTAAAAGATATTATTGATACTTGTAAGGTCGATAATTTTAAGAAAGAAACCTCGCTAATTAAAAAGATTTATTAAAAATAAGAAAAGAAAGAAGATAATAATATGTATCCATTTGATTTTACAAAATCAAAAAATTATTGGCAAGTTTTAGGCTTACCAGCTGTCGATGCAACCAGTCGTATCTCTAATGATATGAGTATGCGTCAAATTAAAAGTCAATTTATTTGGAAATTAGATTATAATAAAGAAAGAATTGAAAAAATAAATAGGCTAGTTGCTAATGATAAAATTGAATTAAATCCTGATTTTAGTAAAGGATTGGAATTGCATCTAATTAGCATTTTAGATGTTATAAATGCTTATTTAATTTTTAGAGAACCTATTTTATTTTATAAATATAATTGTTTATTAAATGAAGAAGATGCCTATTTTACTGCTGATCCTTATTGTGGATATAGTCATTTATATAAGAAAGATTTAGATTATGAAGAAAGAAGTTATTTTACTAATAGAATAGAGGAAATAAATGCTTCGTTATCTAAGACATTCCACTTATTAAAAGCCAATATTCCCTTATCCGCAGAGGAAGCCATCCGTATTCAAAATCTTATGGATGCTATAATCGTTGGTCTTAAGGATATTGCCGATGTTGAAAAGAAAATTCTAGAACATGGCAGTTTTAATCCTAATGAAATTTTTGAAAAAGGTTTTAGAACGGAAAATGGTTTAAAATTTGATTATCAAGGAGACTATATGTTACAGCACAAATAGTCTTTTTTTAAAATTTGAAATTAAAGATAGTACGTTGTCATTTTTTTAACAGTTATTAGAAGTCTTGTCGAAAGCCTTTAAAATCATTAAAATTTATAGTATTCTTTAAACAGGTGAAAATATGGATGAACTATTAAGTAGCTGTGAGGGGTTAGTAAAGAAAATAGCCCAAAATTTCTATAATGTTGATAAAGAAGAACTATATCATGTGGGGAGAATTGGTCTTTTTAAAGCCTATCAACATTACAAGAACGATTCTAATACCAAGTTTTCTAGTTTTGCTTATACTTATATCTTTGGTGAAATGTATGAGTTAGCCCGGATGAAAAAAGCCATAAGTCCTCCCTAGAGAAGTTTTGAAAATGGCTAAGTTGATTTTGAAAACTAAAGAATACTTAGACCAACTTTATAAAACTGATACTCCCTTCCCCAAAGTAGTAAAATATTTAAATTTGGATGAGACCTTAGCAAACAGTGCCTTAAATTGTCTAGATACCACCATCAGTTTAGATGAATTAAGAGATTCTGATACTAGCCTCTATAATAAACTTGCTTCTAAACCTTTAAACCTTGATGTAACTCTTGATCTTCAAAGTATGATAAATACTTTAGAAAGTCCTGATAAAGAAATTATCCTTTTACGTTATTTTAATGATTATACCCAAGAAGAACTGGCGAAAACTTTTAATATGTCGCAAGTAAGTATTTCGCGTATTCTTTCTAAAAATTTAAAAAAACTAAAAAAAACTTATAGTGAAGTATAAAACTTTTAGAAAATCTCCATAATAACTATGGAGGTTCTTTTTATGAATAAAGAAGAATATGCGAAGTTAGTAAAAAAATATACTCCTAGTGAAGATAAGTTAAAACATGCCTTAATTGCTTTTGTTGTAGGTGGAGTTATCGGCATTCTTGCTTGTTTTATTTATCAAATCTTAATGAAGTTTAATATTAGTACAAAAGATGCCAACATTTGGACTATTCTAATTATTATTGCCACATCCAGTTTATTTACCGGCCTTGGTTTTTTTGATAATTGGGTTAGTAAGACCCGATGTGGTTTAGTAATACCTATTACCGGTTTTGCTCATTCCGTAACCTCAGCCGCCTTAGAGTATAAAAAAGATGGTTTAATTACAGGGTTGGGCGCCAATATATTTAAGCTAGCCGGTTCGGTATTGTTATATGGTATTATCAGTGCTTTTTTACTTACGGTAGTTAAGGTGGTGCTTCATGGCTAGTTTAAAATTTAATAATGTTTATATTAAAGATTGGTATAGTATTGCCAGTACCAATG
>CAKOSD010000018.1 GCA_934101745.1 uncultured Bacilli bacterium
GGGCTATATAGTTCATATACATAAGAGTAAATATCACCCTTCTTTACATAGGTTTTTAAAAGACCTAAAGATTCTAAGGCAGTTCTTGCTTCTTTGATACTTTTTAAATCTAGTTTCATAATACTCATTAAATGATGGTGATTATATTCTTCACTTTTAAAACTATTATTTTTTAAATCTCGCCATAAAGTAAGGTAAAGACTAACAGCCAATGGTCCCATAATTGGTTCATATAACATAATTAAATTATCTCGGTCTTCTAAGTTTAAAATAGTCTTATTAACTACTGTATAAATATCGGCCGGTAAAAGACTTACTTTATCCATAAAATCACCCACTAGATAGTATTATAATAAAGAATGAAAAAAAAAGAAATGCTTTTTTAACATTTCTCATCACATAAATCATTTAACTTATTAAAAGCCGCTAAATATTTATTTTTTAACTCATTTTTTTGTGTGTCATTTAATGTGGTATAAGGATCACTTTGACTAGCAACAGTACCTTCTATTACTTCTTTTATTACTCCATCTTTAACAAATACGACGGTTGGCGCATACAATCTTTTTTCACCAGTATCTACTAATTTATTATTGTTATCATAAACTCCATATTCTGTTAGAAACTTATCTAATTTTTCTAAAAGGAAACTATAAAATTCGGTGCCCTCGGTCTTTATTAAATTATTATTATCATCAAAACTAAAAGTACTTCGCGTATTTTTTATATCATAATAATTTATTTTAGCCATACCATAATCTTTAGCGGCATCATTTAATACTGACACCATATTTCGACACCAAGGGCAAGTAGGAAAACCTAAATATAAAACTCCGGTCCCATTATTTAATAATTCTTTTACTTCATCTTCACTAGCATAGTAGTATAAATTATTTTTATCAATACTAAGTTTAGGATAATCCTTACCATTACTATTTTTCTTATCATTATAAGAAGTATATTCATCATAAAACTTAGTATTGTTCGTGGGGGCGTGCATATTATTTTTATTAAGAAGAACTATACCTACGCAAATTAAAGCAACTATGATAAGTCCTGTAACATAACTTTTTAGAAAATCTTTTTTCATTGTCTTCACCTAGATTAATTTTAAGCCATTTTATTTCGGATTGCAATCATTTTTTTATTTCAGTTGCAATTTTCGGGTTGTCCCATTTTTTTCTTCAATAACAATGGATTCGGGCTGATATTCTTCTTTATAGCAATCATAGCCGTCATGACTTTTTTCTAGTTTTTCAAAGCCTTCTGGTATCATCTTTTCCCGGCGGATATAATTTCCATCTTGAACTACTACTTCTATACTATGGCGATAAGTGCGGCTTAATTTTTCGTTTTGATGATAAGCGTTTAAGCCTGACTCCTGAATTTTTTTTATTTGATGCTTCCAACCTATATCTAGGCCTAATTTTTCACAATTTTCGGCAAAAAAACATAGGGCTTGGGTATGATCAAATTTGGCATCCGCCCTTTTGCTAGCGAGGCCGGCTCCTAATAAGAAAACGGGTACCGATATTATGGATACAACTTTTAATCTCGTATTATTTTTCTTCCGATAACTACGCCTTCTTTTCGTTTTATAACCGTGTTTATTATGCATTTTTATCATCCTTCTTCTAAAGTAATTCTAATATACAAACTCTTCCTTAGATAGTCAAGGACTTTTAAATATTTTTTATACCTAGTTTTTAAAAAAAGTCTTGATGAGCATAAAAATTTGCGATATAAGTCTTAATAGTTATTTTCCTTAATATATAGGTTTATTTTTCCACATATTTAGATTTAAAGGGGCTGTCATGAAATGAAATAATTTCACGCAGTCCTTTTTTGCTGCTCAGCATAAAAAAACTAGGTTTCTATTTTATCCCCGCAAAAGATATTATACTTAAACCTAGTCTATTCAATAAAGATAATAATAAATAATCTCAGCCTAGGCTGAGATTATTTATTATTATCGAATGGGTAAAACGGCACATTTAATCATTCATAATTTTGCATCTTAAATGGTGCATTTAGTCATTCACGTTATTGTGTTCGACACTTTTTGGCGTGGAATGAAATACTAAAATCGCCACATTTTAATAGTGTACCAGTAAAACAAATACACTATTTTGGACCATTTACTCGTTCAGTACCATTATACTACTATACTTTTCGATTTTGGTCAATTTAAATTTTCACTTGAGCTTTTAGAAAAAAAGAAATTATATTTTGTTAATTTTCTCCTAAAGTTTGAGTTATAAATGTATTATGCAATAACGAATTCAACTGCTATATATTTTTTATTCTGATTATCATTAGTTAAAAATATGTCTTTAACCAATCTGTAAGTACCTTGATCTAATTTACCATACATACATTCCCAATCTTGCTTCATTTCTAAAATTCCATTTTCATTAACATTGTACGCAGCAAGAGTAGCAGAACAGTCATTTCCAGTACCTTTAAGTTTTACCCAATTATCCTTTTCTTTTTTATCAATTCTAAAACTAGATCCATATCTATATTTGTCAGATCCATTAGTATCTTTTATAATTATTTCTACACTTTTATTTGATAAAGTTCCATTTTTTAATTCTATAGAAATCCCATCTATTTCTATAGGCTCATATTGTTTTTCAATATTTTTATTAGTTCTACAACCAACGACTCCTAATGCTATTATCCCACATAATAAACAGGCTAAGACCTTTTTCATAATCAATCCTCCAAACAGAATTACTCTGTAAATTAATTATATCATAGAAACATATTTATTTAAACTTATAGGCTACTATTCACATGATAAATTGAAAAATCCGTGAATAATAACGGACTTTTAAATATTTTTTATACCTAGTTTTTAAAAAGTCTTGATGAGCATAAAAATTTGAGATATTCTATATATCTATAAAACATAATAAGTCTTAATAGTTATTTTCATTATTATATATAGGTTTATTTTTCATATATCCCAAATAAAAAATAATATAATCAGGTACTACTCTAATTATATTATTAACTTTTATTTTTATTTCTTAGTTTTTTTATGAGTAAGATATAAGATAAATAAACCCCAAATAAATAAAACTATACTTATTTTTTGATTAAAAGAAAATATTATATTTTCCCGACCGGCTCTGAGATAATCTAAAATAAATTTAGAAAAACTAATACTAATTAAAAGATAAGCAAAGTCTTTAAAAGTAAAGTTCCGGCGGGATTTTAAGAAAAAGATTAGAAAAATGATGGTAAAAGTGATTGCTTCAACTAATTGGATTGGAAAAAGTTCGGTGTTTAAAGGAGCATGAAGTGAGGAAGTATAAATCACTTTCCCAAGACCATTATAATTGATGCCGTAACAGCAGCCTGCCGTGAAACAGCCTATTTTACCGATGGCATATACTAAGGAAAGTGGCACGGATCCCAGTGCTAATAAATCAATAGTTTTTTTCTTAAAAATAAGACTGTAAATAATTAACCCAATTAAGGCTCCTATCATATTACCATAGGAGGTAAACCATAAACCGGGAATATCCCTAATTTTATATTTAGGAAATTCGTCTAAATAAGTAAATACTTTGCCGCCAATAATGATAAATATATTTTCTATTAGAAGAATTAGAATAACATCTAAAAATTTTAATTTATATTTTTTATAATTTAGAAGCAAGTAACAAATGTTGAAAACCAGGGCTAATTTTATCATTGCATCATAAATTGATGCTGTAATTACCATGATACTCCCTACTTTCTTAAATTTCAAAATTAGTAATTTCTTCTAAATCGATACCCACTTCTTTAGCGTGTTTATAATGTTTTTCTAAGGTAGTGGCAATATATTTTTCTAATTCATCTTTACCTTTACTATTAGGTAAAAGGGCTAAAACCTCGCTACACAAAGAGAATCTATCAATCTTATTACGTAAACGCATATCAAAGGCAGTAGTAATAGAACCTTCTTCTTCGTAACCATGAACATAAAAATTTTTATTTGGGCGATCATAAATAAGACTATAAATAAACATTGGATAACCATGAAAATTAAAGATTACCGGTTTATTTTTCGTAAAGTATTTAATAAATTCTTCATCACTCAAACCATTTTTATTACGTTTATTAGTTTCTAGTTTTAAAACTTCTAAGACATTTATAAAACGTAAGTTTATATCAGGAATATACTTTTTTAATAAAGAAACGCAAGCGATAGCCTCAATATTAGGAGTATCCCCACAACTGGCTATAACAATATCCGGATTGCTACTAGTAGTTAATTTTTCTAGTTCTAATAAGCCATTATCCACTAACTTTTTAGCCTCATTTTTAGTTAACCATTGTCTGGTTGGATGTTTAGAGGCTATGATAGCATTAACAACATTTTCCGATTTTAAACATTTATCATAAGTTAAAAGTAAACTATTAGCATCTATGGGTAAGTAAATATTAGCAAATCCTCTTTTTTTATCTGCTAAATGGCCAATAAAGCCGGGGTCTTGATGCGTATAACCATTATGATCTTGTTGCCAAACATTACTAGTTAAAATTAAATTTAAGCCTGGTAATTTTTGACGCCAACTTATTTCACTAGCCATTTTTAACCATTTAATATATTGAGTTACCATGGAATCAACTACTCTTATAAAAGCCTCATAACTTACAAAAGTACCGTATCTACCCGTTAAAGTATATCCTTCTAATAAGCCTTCACAAACATTTTCAGACAAATAAGAATCAATAATCCGGCCGTCTTTGCTTAGGTTCTCATCATATGGACTTATCTTTTCTTCCCAAGTTCGTTTTTGATTATCAAATATATGATAAAGACGATTAGACATAGCCTCATCGGGACTAAATAAACGGAAATTATCTTTATTAAGAGCGAAGACATCCCTAATATACTTAGAAAGTTCTAACATATCTTGAGTCTTAGTTTGCCCTAGGACTTGGTTTTCTAATAAATAATCAGCAACCGATGGTAAAATAAGTTTTTTACCTCCAGAACCATTAGTAATTGGATTTTTACTCATTCTTCTAGAACCAACAGGATGATAGGCTTCTAAATAATCTTTTAGGGTACCATCTGAATTAAATAACTCTTCGGGATGATAACTGCGAAGCCATTTTTCAATTATTGCTAAATAATTAGGAATAGTTTTATCAACTGGTATTTGATGGGCTCTAAAAGTACCTTCAATTTGTTTGCCGTTAACAATTTCTGGGCCAGTCCAACCTTTTTTACTTCTTAAAATAAGCATAGGGTAATAAATTTTTTCATCAGAAGAACTATTCTTAATATTTTTAATATCTAAAACAATTTTATCTAATGCCATCATCATTAATTTATGCATTGTTATGGTATCATTACCTGCGACAATGTAAGGGTGATATCCCAAAGATGTGAAATAACAAATTAGTTCTTTATCACTCATCCGACTATAAATAGTAGGATTACTTATCTTATAGCCGTTTAAGTGCAAGATTGGTAAAACTACACCATCACGCTTAGGATTTAAAAATTTGTGAATTTGCCACGAGGTTGCCAAAGTAGCAGTCTCTGCCTCACCATCGCCAATACAACAAGCCGCAATCAAATTAGGATTATCTAAAACCGCTCCGAAAGCATGAATTAAACTATAACCAAGTTCTCCTCCTTCATGTAAGGAGCCAGGCATTTCGGGCGTAGCATGGGACCCAGTTCCATAAGGATAGGAAAATTCTTTAAAAAGTTTTTGCATTCCTTCTTTATTTTTAGGATACTCAGGATAAACTTCACTAAAGGTGCCTTCTAAAAAACTTTCCGCTAGCAAAAAGTTACCCCCATGGCCGGGCCCACTTATATAAATCATATTTAAATCATCTTTTTTGATAATTCGATTTAAGTGAGTATAAATAAAATTTTGCCCGGGAACGGTTCCCCAATGGCCCACTAATTTTTCCTTTAAATCACTATCGTTTAAAGGTCTTTCTAAAAGTGGATTATCTTTTAAATAAAGACAGCACGCACTAAGATAGTTGGCTGCTCTAAAATATGCATCGATTATTTCAATTTCTTTCATTTTTATCTTCCTCTTCTATTCTTAATTAATTATAGCAAAGAATAAAAAAAGAAGAAAGTCTGTTTAATTAAATTCTTCTCTTACCGGTTATCTATTTTTATCAGTTTTTAATTTTTGGAGTGGTTATTATTTATTAAAAGTATCTTCTTTAGTATCCAAAGTACTAGAATACACCATAGGAAATTTTCCTGCCAGTTTTTCGTTTATTTCTTTTAATTTTTCTTCATAAAGTCTCTTTTGTAAAATTAGATTATTATATTCTAAAACATCACCATTTACAGTAGCGCCTAAAAAACTTTTATTAACATCAAAACCTAATTTGTGAAAACTGGTTCTTATTTGTAATAATTCTTCAGTAGTAAAAAATCTGGCTTGGTTGAAAAAAAACAAATCATTTAAATCATTGATACCTACTCTTCTTACCTTTGCATTTAAGGCTGCTTCTAGATGTAAAATATTAATATCAAAATTCTTTAAAGAAAATTCTATTTCATGATAATTTAAAGGTTGCATGCCTAAATGAAAATTAGTTTTACTTAATTCTTCTTTTACTGTTTCGACTGTTTTTAGACCAATTCCTTCTAAATCTTTTAAACTTTGTTCATTATATTTAACTAAATCATCAAGAAAATAGATTTCATGCTTATTAAGGTTCTGAACTATTCGGAAATCGGAAATTATTTTGTTAAGAGGAGAACTAAGGCTTAAGGTTTCACTTTTTAAAATATTTTGATATTCATATATATTTAAAAGTAAAATAGTCCCATTATTTCCCAAATGATGAAGAAGATTAAAAAGCCAAGTATAGTCTTTATCACTTTTAATAGTTGTGTATAAAAAGCCCTTTAATTTCTTTTTATCATAGGCAATAGTACTTAAAAACATTCCTATATTTTCATACTTTTCTAAGTAATCTCTTAGTTCCGGCGTTAAATCTAAATAAGAAATTTTTATTTGTTCTAAATCTTCACATTTACTACTTATATAGGGATAATAAATTGAATATTCATAATTAAAATGTAACCCTAAGTCTTTTATAGCCTCATATATTTCATCAAAATAAGTCTGATAACGATGATGACTTTTACATAATCTTTTAATACTCGTGATATCAATTTCTAGCAATTTTTCAGTTGTTTCAATGTTCATCATCTGGAGCATCTTTTTAGCCCCAGTACTAATATTTAACTCTTCTATTCTCACAATTTTTTATAATCGATTTAAAAATTATTTCGATTAATCCTTTCTATTATTTTTTTTAGATAATTTTAACATACGTTCATACATTATTTTTTCTCTATTTAAAACATTTAATTTTTCTTGCAAAGTACATTGTTCTAATGTTAATTGATTATAGTTTCTTTCTAATAATTTAGTGGGACTAGTTAATAATTTATCATCAAGATTAAGATTTAACTTAGCAATTTCTCTTTGAATATTAAATAGTTCCTCATCAGTAAAATAAGCAAAAGACCTTTTTTCTAGTAACTGTTCAAGATTAAAAATATCATTTTCTTTTAATTTATTTAAAGTCTTTTCTTCTAGATTTAAAGTTTCTACCTTAAAATAAGCCAAACTAAGAGTTACATTTTTTAGATATTTAGTATCCATAAAAGAAAAACCTTGTTCTTCTAATGTTGTTATAACTTTATGAGTCTTAGATGGTCCTAAACGGGGAATTTGGGTAATTTCTTCTTTAGACAAAGCCAGTATATCGCAAACAAGCCAGCAGTCATAACGAATCAAAGGATAATAGATGCTTTTTTCGGGAAATACGGTAAATATTGGTCTTAAAGTTCCTTGGTTTTGAAGATTATTTTTAAAATCTTTGATAATTAAACTTAGAATTTTGCCATCATTTGCCAATGTACTAAATAATTCTTCTAAAGTACTATTAAACTCATAAGTAACTACTAGACAAAGAAAACTTTTTAAGGTAGTAGAATCTTGTTTTAATTTTTTTAAGAAGTTTTCGATTGTTCCGTAATTGGCTAAGTATTTGCGGGCATTCTTGCTCATAAATAAGTCACTTATCTTTATCTCATTAAAGTCGCTAATTGCATTCTTTAAACTTTGATAATAAATTTTTTCATCTAAAAAACAACAGTTATTATTATGGACATATTCCCATAATTCATCTACCAATCCTTGATATTTAAAATTACCTTTGACGATATTTCTTAAACTTTCCAAAGAAAGATTACAAGCGTCTTGAAGGGTTAAAACATTCATCTTTTTAAAAAGTTTTTTGGCATTACTGGATATATCTAATTCTTTAGATATATCTATATTAATATTTGAATAATTATTCATAAAATCCCTCTTTCAAGGTTTTATATCCTACCACTTTTTATTATTTTACACAACTAGTAAATTAAAATTTTGTTAAAAAAAAGACTAATTTCTTAAACATAAAACCAATTAAGATTAACATATCAAATTAAACTAGTTATTCTTGTTCTTTAATTAAATTATCTATATCCTTAAAAAGATTTTCGATAGCCCCAGTATGATATCTTTCACACATACATTAAATAAAGTACTACTAAAAATAACTAGCCTTAAGCTAGTTATCTTTGTTTTCTTCCATACGAACGCTTACTAATTTAGAAACGCCTTCTTCTTGCATGGTAATACCATACAAAGTATCAGCATATTCCATTGTTCTTTTCTTATGGGTAATAATTATAAATTGCGATTTGTCTTTTCTGGTTTCCAAATATTTACCAAAAACATCGACATTAGCCTCATCTAAGGCGGCTTCGACTTCATCTAAAATAACAAATGGTACAGTCTTGACATTAAGAATGGCAAATAATAAAGATATGGCTGTTAAAGTTCGTTCGCCACCTGAGAAAAGAGTTATAGAACTTAGTTTTTTTCCTGGAGGTTGAGCAATAATTTCGACTCCAGTTTCTAATAAATTGTCCTTATCGGTTAATTCTAAATGCCCTTCGCCACCTCTAAAGAGGATTTTAAATACTTTTTGAAATTCTGTATTAACGGCCTCAAAAGTGGCTTTAAATCTTTCTTTCATGATTTCATCTAAAGAGGCAATGGCTGTTTCTAATTCTTCTACCGATTTTACTAAGTCATCTTTTTGGGTAGTTAAAAAAGTATATCTTTCATTAACGCGTTCAAACTCGGTAATACTGCCTAAGTTTACTTCACCTAATTCTTTAATACTACTCTTTAACTTGCTTACTTGAAGTCTAGTGGTTTCAATATCAATATTAGTATCTATTTCACGTAACGCTTTCTCATAAGTCATGGTATATTCTTCGTTTAAAGTTAACAAATAATTATCCAATTTAACATCGTATTTACCTAAAATAACTTCATTACTATTAAATTCACTATTGTATTTATTTAATTCTTTATTTTTATTTTTAATATTAAGTTCTAATTCGGCTAAATCGCCCCGCGAATTTTCTAGTTTTTCTTTATAATCTTTGATAGTTCTTAGTAAATTATCTTTACGGCCACTTAATTCATAGTAAGATTTTAAAATATTATCTAATTCAATATCTACGGTATTATTTAAAATAGCCTCATTATTTTTAATAGTATTTTCTTTTTCTTTATAACTTTCTTTTAACTCACTTAAACTAATATTTTTACGGTTTATAGTTTCTTTAAGCAGGATATACTCATTATTTACTTTATTTTTCTTATTCTTAATTTCTTCTTGTTCTTGATTTAAAGAATTAATTTTAGTTTCAATAGCATGAATATTAGTTTCTAAATTAACCTTATTAGTTTCTAATTTTGTAAGTTCATAACGGTCTTTTAAAATGCTATTACTATTTTTCTTAGCCCCACCACTGATAGAGCCGCCTGCATAAGATATATCACCATCTAAAGAAACAACTTTATATTTATAATTTAGGCGTTTGGCAATACTATTTAGAGCGTCAATGTCTTTAACGACAATCGTAGTTGCTAGTAAATTTTGCATTATACTATCATAGGCTGAATCATATTTTACAAGGTTAATAGCCGTATCAAGAAAACCAGAAGTATTTTTTAAATCGGTTATTATATTATTATCTAAGTACTTAGGTTTAATAATATTAAGAGGTAAAAAGGTTGCTCGGCCTAGGTGTTGTTCTTTTAAGTAATTAATTGCTTGTTTAACAGAGGTCTCATTATCCACTACTAAATAATTAAGACTGGCTCCGAGGGTTGTTTCAATAGCATTCATATAAAGATCATCAAAAGTAAGAAGTTTACCCACTGTATTATATATACCTTTTAATCTAGGATTATTTAAAATAGATTTAACTGGTAAAGGCACATTTACTTCATTTAAAATATTATTATTTAGAATATCTATTTTATTATTAAGTTCTAATAATTCCTTATTTTTTTGATTATATTCATTAGATTCAGTAACATAATCTCTTCTTAAAATTAATTCTTCATTATCAATAGAATCTAAATTAGTCTTTAATTCGCACTTTTTACTATTTAAAGACTTTATTTCTTCTTCTATAGTCTTAATATTTTTACTAATATTTAATGTTTCTTCTTTTAAATTTAAAACATTAGTTAAAGTTATATCATTATTACTATTAAGTTTTTTTCGCTCTAAAATCATCGTTTTCTTAGCGTTAGTTTCGGCTATTTCTCGTTCTAAATCAACTAGATTTTGATTTAATTTATTTAAGGTTCCCTCCACTTCTAAATTGCTTAATTTATTAACTTCTAGAGTAGCAGTATCTTTATTTATTTTAGCAGTTAATTCTTCAATTAAACTTTTTAATTCTTCATTGCGTTGTTTTAATTTATTATATTCTAAATTAATTTTTTTAATATCATTAACTATTAAAGCAATTTCTAAATTCTTTAAATTATCTTTATATTCATTAAATTTTTTGGCTTTGATTGATTGGATACGAAGAGGCTCTAAAGATGTTTCTAACTCATTTATAAGTAAATTAATTGTATTTAGGTTATCCTTGGTTTTTTCTAATTTTCTTAAAGATTCTTCCTTATGTTTTTTATATTTTAAAACTCCGGCGGCTTCTTCGATAATTACTCTTCTGGCTTCTGGTTTACTACTTACGATATCTTCTACGGTGCCTTGGGAAATTATATTATAAGCATCACGCGATGCTCCGCTATCAATAAAAAGGTCAGTTATATCTTTAAGTCTTACTTTCGTATTATTTAAGTAGTATTCATTTTCCCCAGTACGATAAACTACTCTTTTTACTTCAATTTCATTAAACTCACTTTTTAAATAATGATTACTATTATCAATGGTTAAGGCGACACTGGCTCTTGACATCGGACTACGACTTTTAGAACCGTTGAAAATAACATCACTCATTGAACCAGTTCCACGCAAAGTTTTAACTGATTGTTCTCCTAAGACCCATTTAACCGCATCTAAAATATTACTTTTTCCGGAACCGTTCGGACCAACTATACAAGTAATTCCATCTTTGATATCTAATTCTATTTTATCAGCAAATGATTTAAACCCAACGGCTTTAATACTTTTTAAATACATAAACTCTCCTACTATTTGTTACTGGCTTTTTTACTTAGGGCGTCTTTAGCGGCCATTTGTTCGGCTTCTTTTTTACTTTTGCCCATCCCTTTACCATAAACAATATTATCAATTTTAACTTCTACTTCATAAGTTTTATCATGAGCAGGACCGGTCTCATTAATAACATTATATTCTAAGGTTTTTTTATCCATTTGAGTTGCTTCTTGTAAAGCACTCTTATAATCAGTTAAATAAATTTCATGATGCTTAATATGAGGAATAACCGTTTTATAAACATAATCTTTAGCCACAGTAAAACCACATTCTAAATAAATACAACCCAGGATAGCCTCAAAAATATCGGCAATAATAGTATCGTTTATATCATGTAATTGACCATGGCCTACTCTAATATAGGGGATATAACCGATTTCTTTCGCATAATTTGCTAGAGCACTCTCACAAACAAAACTAGCACGCATTTTGGACATAGCCCCTTCTTTTAAAGAAGTATTGCTATATAAATATTCACTAACAACTAATTGTAAAACACTATCTCCTAAGTATTCTAATCTTTCATAAGAAGCAACATTGTGTTCATTAGCATAACTAGTATGAGTAAGACTTGTTAAAAGTAATTCTTTATCTTTAATATCTATATTATATTTTTCTAAAAAGTTCATTTTTATCACCTAACCCATTATAGCAAATAAACCTAAAAAGACCAAGAAAAACGCTTCAAAAACATAAAAAAGATTATTGTTTCCTCTAATCTTTCTTAGAAAATAATCTTTTTAAAACTTTTTCTTCACTAACCTCATCTTGCATTCTAAGATTCATATTATGTAAAGCAATTTCCATATATTTCTTAACCTGTTCATCTTCAATATCTAAATGATTTGCTTTTATTCTGGCATAAAC
>CAKOSD010000019.1 GCA_934101745.1 uncultured Bacilli bacterium
TTTATATATAATAAAACTTATTAATGCTGATACTATTAGTACTTTTGATAACTTTATTTATAGTTATGTTAAAAGATTAATAAATCCTGGTGCTACTAAATTCTTTAAAATAGTAACTGAATTTGGCAATTATACAGTAATGGTACCTATTATTATAGTCTTCTATTTATTTAATAAAGATAAAAGTTTCAATCGTTACTTTACTATTAATTTAGTTAGTGTCTTTTTAAGTAATTTTATTGTTAAAAGTATAATTAGAAGAGATAGACCAATCGATATAAATTTAATTATCGAAAATGGCTTTAGTTTTCCTTCTGGTCATTCTATGGTCTCATTTGCTTTTTATGGTTTTATAATTTATTACTTATATTACACTGATTTAAAGAAACCAATTAAGTATGGTTTAATGACTTTGTTAAGTTTTATTATTCTTTTAATCGGTTTAAGTCGAATTTACTTAGGCGTTCATTATGCTTCTGATGTTATTGGTGGTTTCTTACTAGCCTTCATTTATTTAGTTATTTATATCAAGTTTATTTATAAAAGAGAAAAGAAAGCAAGTAAATAATATATTATCAATTATAAATATAAAATTTAAAACACTTAAAAATTAGAACTCGTTATATGAATTCTAATTTTTATTTTATCTTAAATTAAAACATGATATAATATCTGCAGGTGAAAGCGATGGAATCAGATAACAGAGATAATTCTTTAAAATATTGGAATAACTTATTTACTTCATGGGACAAAGAAAATATTAAATATGATGATTGGCTTGATAGATTTAGTAAAATCATTGAAAAATGCACAACACCAATCTTAGATTTAGGATGTGGCTACGGTAATAATACTTTATATCTTATAGAAAAAGGCAAACAAGTCATTGCTTGTGACCAATCATTGAACGCTATAAAAAACCTTCAAAAAAATTTACCTGAGGTATATCAAGCATTATGCTTTAACATGTTAGATGGTCTGCCTTTTAAAGATAATTCATTTAAAATAGTAATAGCAGACTTATGTTTACATTATTTTACCGAACAAGAAACAATAATGATTATTAATGAGATAAAAAGAGTTCTAATGACCAATGGTCACCTAATGTTTCGCGTTAATTCGATTAATGACACCAATCATGGTGCTGGTCAAAGTCCAGAAATTGCTCATCATTTATATGAAACAAAAGATAAAAGATTAAAAAGATTTTTTGATAAAGATGATATAGAATATTTTTTTCATGATTTTGACGTAGAATATTTAGAGGAAGAAACGATGCAATCACGATATGATTTACCGAAAAAATTATTTCGAGGTTGTCTAAAAAGATAGGAAGATATAAATGAATAAAAATGTAAGACATGCCGTAAGAGTTTTTGCTATAAAAAACGGTCAAATAGTTTGTATAAAGTACAAAAATATTAATAAAGATTTCTTTGATATTCCGGGTGGCAAAATAGAAGATGGAGAAACCGCCATAGAGGCTTGTATAAGAGAATTTAAGGAAGAAACAGGTATGGATATTGATGATGTAAACTTTATGGGAAAAGTTAATGTCATGTATCCAGCTAAAACATTTGAACTTGAAGTATATAGTACAAATACCATTAAAGGAAATCCACAAGAATTTTCTGAAAATTACAGTGGTTGGATGCCAATAACAGATTTAATTAATCAAGATAAAAGATTAGCTATAACTCATCTTTTAGATGATGATATGAAAGAATACTTAAAAGCACCTGGTTTTAATATAACATTTACATGTAACGACAATCATGAAGTATTAAACTTAAACATTGGTCATACTCTATCATTAAAAAAATAATTTTAAAAAGAGAACTAAGAAAAATGTTTCTAAATAGTTCTCTTTTTATTTCTTATCATATAATTTTCTTTAACTTACTCTTTATGGTTTCAATATCTTGTTCTTCTAATAAACCTTTTAAAGTGTTTTTTATATTCATTAACTTTAAATCACTCTCATACTGATGTAATTTTTCTTCAACTTTTTTTAAAGTATTAAAAACCCCAGTTCTTGTAATATTTAAGTTATCGCCTATTTCGCTTAAAGATAAATCTTCATAGTAATAATATTTAAATATTTCTTTTTCTCTATCTGTAAGTAAGGCCTCATAAACATCAAATAAATTAATTAATTCTACTCTATCCATTACCTTACTCCTTCTATATGCATATCATCATCAATATACATTCTTAAATAGTTACTTTCTTTACTTAATCCGGGTAAAGTTATAACGTTTCCCATATATACTACTATAAAGCCGGCCCCATTATTTAATCTAATATCAGTTACTTGCATAATATAATCTTTTGGATATCCTAATAAATCTTTATTATCGGATATTGACATTGGCGTTTTACTAACACAAATAGGATATTTATCTAACTTTAAGTTTTCTAATAACTTAATTTTATCTTCAGCATTTTTAGTATAAGTAACATCTTTAGCATGATAAATATTCTTAACTAGAGTCATTATTTTTTCTTTGATTTTCATATTATCATTATATAATTTAAATTTATTTTTATTATCAAGATTACTTAAAACCACCACTTTTTGGGCTAACTCTAAACCTCCAGTACTACCTTTTAAATAAGTATCATTGATAGCAAACTCTAAATCTTGTTCTAAAACGTAATTTTTTACTATCTTTATATCATCTAAGGTATCATCACTAAATTTATTTAAAGATACAATAATATTTTTACTAAATAACTTCATATTATCAATATGAACTTGTAAATTAGTTAAACCTTTAATTAAATTGCCATTCCCGTTATATTTTAAGGCTCTAATTGTCGCATTAAGAATTACGGCATCAGGATAAAACCCACCTCTAGGACATACGATATCAAAGAACTTTTCAGCTCCTAAATCGGAACCAAAACCGGCTTCGACAACAGAATAAGAAAAATTTTCTAAACCAGTTTTAATGGCTCTAATAGAGGCGGTGCCATGAGCAATATTTGCAAACGGACCACCATGAACAATAGCCAAATTATGTTCTAAAGTTTGCACTACATTAGGTTTTATCGCATCTTTTAATAAAATGCAAACCGCATCAACAGCCTTTAAATCTTTAACTCTAACCGGGTTATCTAAATTATCATAAGCCACAATCATCTGGCTTACCATGTTTTTTAATTCTTTAAAATTATTAGCAAGACATAATACCGCCATAAGTTCACTAGCCACGGTTAAAATAAAGTGTTCTTCTCTTCCATAACTAGAATTAATAGTCACATTTCTTAAGGCTCTATCATTAATATCAACGGTTCTAGCGATAACTACTTTTTTTATCTTTAACTCATTACCTTGAAAAATATGATTATCAACAATAGCGCACAATAAGTTATTTGCTGTACATATCGCACTCATATCCCCCGTAAAGTGTAAATTTATATCCAACTCGGGCATAATCCTAGCCTTACCACCACCAGTGGCTCCACCTTTGGTCCCAAAAACTGGTCCTAACGCCGGTTCTCTAAGAATAGCCACTGCATCTTTATTTAATTTATTTAAAGCATCGACTAGCCCAATCGCCGTCGTCGTTTTTCCTTCACCATAAATAGTCGGATTAATACTAGTTACAAGTATTAATTTGCCCTTTTTATTTTTGGTACTTAATCTATCTATATCCACTTTGGCAATATATTTACCATAATTAATAATTTCATCATCCAAGATACCATATTTATTTAAAATTTTATTAATAGGTTCCAACTTTTCTTTAGAAATATCTACATTTTCCAAACTACATCATATCCTTAAATAAGCCATAAATATAAGACTCAATATCAAATGGTTTTAAATCAGTCATTTGTTCCCCTAACCCAATAAATTTAACAGGTATATTTACTTCCTCTTTAATGGCTAAAACAATACCACCTTTTGCGGTTCCGTCCAACTTAGTAAGAACAATACCAGTAATATTTGTAATTTCTTTAAAAGCCTTGGCTTGCATTATGCCATTTTGACCAGTAGTAGCATCAATTACTAGAAGAGTTTCATGCGGAGCATCCGGTATAAACTTAGCAATAACTTTATTCATTTTTTCTAATTCTTTCATTAGATTTACTTTATTTTGTAAACGCCCAGCCGTATCAATTAAAACGATATCGGCCTTTTCTTCTCCGGCTTTTACTAAACCATCATAAATAACACCTGCCGGATCAGTATTTTCCTTACCATAAAACACTGAATCAGTCCGATCGGCCCAAACTTTTAATTGTTCAACCGCCCCGGCTCTAAAAGTATCAGCGGCAATAAGCATAACTTTTTTACCTTCATTATGATATTTATAAGCCAATTTACCAATCGTAGTAGTCTTACCAACGCCGTTAACGCCAACCATTAAAATAACAGTTGGTCCTTCTTTAGCAATGTTAATTTTATCAGTAATATTTTCCCCATTTACATAAATTATAAATAATTCGTCAACTATTACCTCGTTTAAATATTTAGTATCCGTAATATTTTCTTTTTTAACACGGGCTTTTAATCTATCTAAAAAGTTTTCTACCGTATTAACCCCGATATCAGCCATAATTAAAATTTGTTCTAATTCTTCGAAATAAGCCTCATCTATTTTTGTATACTTAATTCCTAAAACATTTAACTTGGAAACAAATTCATTTCTCGTTTTTTCTAAACCTTTACTATAACTTTCTACTTCACTATTTATATTTTCTTCTTTACTTTTAGTATTTACAATTTGTTTTAATTTATCAAAAATTCCCATATAATTCACTTTCTTTCTAATTATTTATTATACCTTAAATCAAAGTTTTAAAAAAGGAATTTATCTTTATTTTCCTGATAAACTCCTTATTTTAAGCAATTTTTATCTTTTTAACGTCTCTTTATAGTAATTTAAGGCCTCTTCATATAATTTAGGAGTAACATTATAAGCAAATTTCTTATTTTCTAATAAACTTAAACAATATTCTTTCCCATAAGCCTCATAAACATAAATAAACATCTTTTTATAATCACTATACTTACCCTTACCATCATGATTTTCTAGCATATTATCCAAACTAGTAGTTATCTCGCCGTTATCACTATTATATTGCCCGGCTAGAAAACCGGCCATTCCTTCTAACAACCATATAACATTAGAAATATTTTTTATTTTTTGCTGACAAGAATGACTAAATTCATGAATAATAAGTCTTTCTAACTTTAAAACATCAGCATTCTTATGGGCTGTTTGTAAAAGACCTTCTACTGATAAGGTATAAATTATATTAACACCATCTTTTTTAAAAGCATAGCCTGATATCCAATCATAAATCTTTTCTTCTGGTTTATAATCTAATATAGCCTGATAAAACTCCTTCGTTCCTCCAAATATAGTAACAACTGGTTTAGCGCCAAAATCTTTAAAACCAAACCACTTAACTATTTTTTCTGAAGCATTATCGACATACTCTAACAATTCATCAATATACTCTATATCTTTAGCACTATAATTAATAACTAAATATTTTAGTTCTTTTTGCATTCTTACCTCTATTTTACTTGGCAAACATCATTTGGCACATAAACTTTAATTTCATCATAATTACCATTATTATATTTATAAATATATATTTTTCTATTGGTATCGCAAGACCCTTGCTTATCATCAAAAGTCCCATTTTTCTTTAAAAAATCTACTGTATAATCTTTAACACATTTACCAATATTATTAGTTGCTACCGTCTCATTATTAATATCAAAATTACAAGAACTTAAATGTAACTTACTTAAAGAAATTTGTTCTTTAGCATAACTAATAGCGGCATCTTTTAAATTAGTAACAACAATATCAGTTGTATTATCTTTTTGCTTCCTTAGAATTCCTAAAACATTAGGTGTTGCCACAGTAACCAAAATAGCCAAAATTACAATTACAGCCAGTAACTCAACTAGAGTAAACCCTTTTCTTTTCATATTTCACCTAAAATTTACTTCCCTTTAGACCAAATTTACCGCCTTTAGCGCCTGCACCTTTATATCCTTCTAAAATATTGGATTCAAAAGAATGAACTTTTTTACTATTTTCTTGATAATTTTTAATGCCAATCTTGATAATTTCTTCTAATAATTCACGGTACTTTTTGCCCTTTGGTTCCCACAAATAAAATGATAGTGAACCTGGAATAGAATTTATTTCATTAATATAAACTTTATTGTCATTTTTATCTATTAAAAAATCAATACGACAAACTCCTGATAAACCTACGGCTCTAAACGCTTTAACCGCTACCTCTTCTACTTCACTTTGCATTTTTTTATCTAACTTAGCCGGTACTTTACGTCCAAGAGTAGCCATCCCTTTACTAGGTTTATCTTTGGCATTACCAATATATTTATCAGCATAAGTAAGTAAATGATGAACAGTAGTTACTTCTTCAATACAAGATACTTCTTGATATTTATAATCACCTAAAACGGAGATATTAACCTCACTTAAATTCTCTACAGCATGTTCAACTAAGATTTTTTTATCGTAAGAAATAGCCTCTTCAATAGCGCTTTTTAATTCTTCTTCATCTTTAGCAAAATTAATGCCTACTGAACTACCTAAAGTAGCTGGTTTTACAATTAAAGGATATTTTAATTTAGCACATTCTTTTAATATTTCCTCTTGCGACTCGCTATAATCAACATCATAAAACCAAGTAAAAGCAGTCATTGGTAAACCCTTACTTTGGAATACTAATTTTTGAGTTACTTTATCTTGAGCAACACTAGATGCGGCTACATCGGATTCGCAATAAGGAATACCCACCGTTTGTAAATAACCTTGTAGAGTTCCATCTTCCATATTAGTACCATGACCAATTGGCAATACTAAATCCAGTTCCGTAACTATTTTCTTTAATAGACCTTTACTTTGTAAATAAAATTTACCCTTCTTATTAATTAAAGTTACATTACTAGTATATCTTTTAAGCAAATCCATATCTGTATAGGTATCCATATCTTTTAAGATTTCTCCTGTATACCACTGTCTATCTTTAGTTATATAAATAGGTATAACATCATACTTATCCTTATCTATAGCCTGCATTGCTTGAACAGCAGAAATAACACTTACCTCATGTTCAACGGATACCCCGCCGAAAATTACACCTAATTTAATATTCATATTCATAATTTTTTTCCTTCCTTCTCAACTATTACTTTTTTAATTATTCATTATAAGTATCTGGTAAATCATTTTCATATAAAGCATATATGTCTTTTTTACCTTTTAATTTATTAACTAAGATATATGTCTGTCTAACATCATTAGTAATAATTATACGATCTTTATCATACTTTTTTGCCATTAAACCTTCATAAATAGGCTTAGTTTGTTTTTCACCAACTAAAATAACATAATCAGCAACCGCACTTATTTCTTCCCCAAACTCTCTGTTATACTTTTCTTCTTCTTTACCTAATTCCACCATTCCTGGTGTTACTACTACTTTATCCCCTGGCATCATTCCAAGGACTTCTAATGCTACCTTAGCGCCCACCGGATTAGAGTTATAGGCATCATCAATTTGATACATATTCCCAATTTTTTTAAGTTCCAAACGATGTTCAATAGGTTTAATCTTCATAACAGCAGCCTGTAATTTAGAAATTGAAATTCCAAATTCATAACCAACCGCTACAGCCGAAACAATATTAGAAATATTATGACGTCCTAAAAGTCTAGTTTGAAATTCATAAGCTTTATTTTCTTTTTTAAAGAAAATTTTAAATGTCGACCCTTTATCATTACATTTGGTATCTAAACAATAAAAGTCCGCCTTTTTATTATTAACGGCATACCAAACAACTCTTACCTTATTTTGTAAATCATAATTAACCTGTAGAGAATCATCCATATTTAGAAAAGCGATACCATCACTAGGTAAACTTTCAATAAGTTCAAATTTCGTTTTGATAATATTTTCTTGACTACCAAAAGTTTCTAAATGAGCTTTGCCAATCGTTGTAAGAAGACCATACTTAGGATGCACTAAATTACAAGCATTCTTAATTCTTCCTACTTTATAAGCCCCCATTTCGGCAATAAAAATTTCATCAAACTTAGTTAAATCATTATTAATGGTACTCATAAGTCCTACATCCGTATTAAAATTTTTCGGCGTTGGATGGGAAATATAATCCATCGAAAGAATTTCATTTAGAATATTCTTACTACTAGTCTTCCCATAAGAACCAGTAATTCCTATAACTTTTAAATCTTTATAAGAAGCCAGTTTATCCTCAGCCATATGCCAAAACTTCTTATATATTCCTTTTTCAATTGGATCATTTATTAGTTTAACAAGATATACCATATAATAATTTAAAACTAACATTAAGGATGCTAGTACCAATAATACTTTAACATTACAATTAAATACTAAATAAAGTACTAAAGGTATTAAATTTAATATATAAAGAGTCATCATCTGTCTTTTAACTCGAGCCGTTTTAACTAGTGGTTTTTTAGCCTTTTCTACCATTATCGAATATTTTATTACTTCACTATCAAATAGATAAATTAAAGCACTAATAAAAAGTAATACTTTACTTAAAAAACTCCCGGTAAATAAAGCAATTACGGCTAAAATTAATCCAATTACATCATAATGTTTTAAAGCCACCTTTCTATTTTGCTTTAACCACTTTAAATAACGATTATTTTCGTTATATAAGTTTTGTTGTAACATATGAAGTGATTTTCTTGATTTAACTGTTACACTATAAAATATAATTAAAAATATTAAAACATTTATTAACAATGTCATTTTACTTTCCTCCTAAAAAATTTATTAAAATATTAGTTACATAATCAATGCGTTCTAAATAAGCATAATGAGTTGCCCCGGGTATTTCAATCAAAGCCCCATCTTTAAGAAGTTTTTCTAGTTTACGAGCCTGTTCAATTGGTGCTGCGGTATCTAAAGTCCCCCAAATAAGTAAAGTTGGAGCAGTAATCTTGGTTGCACACTCACTTAAATCTTGATTAATTGTATTAACTAAAACCCTTCGCATAACCGGACTAGCATTTTTATAATCGGTTGAGCCAATATATTGTTTGGCAAGTTCAACTAAATCTTTAGTAAATGGTATCTTTTTTAAGCCTTTTAAAACTTTTTCTTTAAATGTAGGTTTATACTCTCTTATACAAGGTGCCCCAAATAAAATCACTTTTTCGGTTTCATTACGACTAGCATAAATAATAGATAATCGGCCGCCAAATGAATGCCCAATCATAATAGGCTTCTTTATTTTCAAAGCCTGCAAAAATTCTTCAATTAAGCAGGTATAACTAAAAACATCAGTATCCATATTTGGTTCAGTTGAGGCCCCAAAACCTGGTAAATCTAAAATGGTAATCCGATAGTTATTTTTAATGTTTTTATCATTTATTAATTTAAGGGCTAAAGGACGCATCATTTCCATATTCTGTCCCCAACCATGAAGCATCACAATATCCTTAGAACCTAACCCTAATTGATCATAAAATATATGTTTATTATTAACTACTACTTCCATAAAATTTCCACCTCAATTAATTATAGCACGACTTTTCTAATTTATTATGAATTTATAACTCTTTTTTCACAAAATTATGTCTATTGACATTAGATTATTTTTAATTTATTATCTCTATATAAATAATGAAAATAATTATATAATTAAGTATAAGTTATATAGATATAGACTAAAAAAGATAAGCCTCATTTTAAACATAGCCTATCTTCTATCACTATCCATCTATCTCATCACTTTTTCTCTTAAAATAGTTACTCTAATTTTTAGATTTTCTTCTATTTCTTTTTTTAGCTCATTACATAGCATATTTAAAAAACTTGTTTTAGCCTTAGCATTTGTCAAATACTCCTCATCATTATATTGTTTCAGATTTTTTCCAAAAATAATTTTTATAACCAAAGAATCCGACAAGGCAAAATTTTTAGGTATCATGGGTCCATAGCATCTATTAAATGGTTCATTAATATATTTACCATTAACAAAATTATTATTTAAAACTTCTTTATATGTTTTTTCAATCATCTTTATTGTATCTATATTATATTTCTTTTCTTGATATACCTTTCTTAATTCATTTAAATCAATAACACTTAACTTTTCAATAAAGAAATCATTTATTATATAAATATAATTTAATCCCAAATACTCTCCTAAATCATTAATCAAATTAGACTTAGTTGGATGACCTTGACCAAAATCTAAATCACTATTTTTGATTTTATTATCATATAATTTTAAATCTATTTTATTTTGTAAATATATTTCAAATAATTGTTTATAAGTTTTCTTTAAAATGCCATATTCTTCTAAAGAAATATTTTTAGATTTAATTAAATTTTCATTACTATTTTGCATACTTACTCTCCTAAATTAATATTATTTCGATGATTTAATTGGTTTTCAAAACCAGTAATAAATTCTTGCTCTAATGCCTCTTGCGATTTAGGTATAGTTATTGGAACATCCACTTTAAAACAATTAAGAGAAATAATGCCATCATTACTTTCTACGTCTGAGACATCTAAAACATAAGAATTTCCCCAGGTAGAAACAATTATATTTCCATCATCTGTAACATTTGTAACTGACATTGCATGACCGCCACCATTACTATAAGATAAGGTATCATCCATATCATACAAATTATAACCTTTAGTACCAGCAACTACTTTATATCCTTTCTTAGAATATTCTTCTATTTTATCATTTAAATCATCAGCAGAAACATCAATATCGACACTGACTTCGACATCTAAATGGTACCTTTTTTTCATAAAATCACTAAATAAATACTGCATAGAATCCCATGTTCCACCGCCACCGTCGCTCCCAAGTTGAACTGGATTATTGTTGTTTTCATCTATGTTATCATCACCATAAACTATTTGATCTAAGGTATAATCACTTGCCTCAGCCCATATATAGTTAAAAGCATCAAAAGCTAATCGATATGTATTGTAATATTTTTTTCCAGAATCCTCTTTATACATCGGATACCCAAATATATTTTCGAACTGCTTTTCTCTTCCTTCAAAAGATTTAAATACACTATTGGCAAAAGCAACATATCCACAACCAGTGTTACATATTTTATCTAAATAAGATACATATTCCTCCATACTAGCATCAGGAAACAACTCTTTTAAACCGTTAGCAATATATTCATCATAATAATAATTATTTTTATCAAGTAATTGACTATAGCCATCATCGGATTGGAAAGCCATTTGATTGCCACCATAATTTTCATTAATATTATTTATATAACTATAATATCCAGTATCATCCATAAGAGAAATGTAATTATTTTTTAAATTTCTCAATTCTGATATACTAACAGTTTTGTTTGCTTCATTTAAGAAGACGAAGAAATAACGACCATTAGATAAATAGAAATCGGCTGCTGAGTGATTATTTGTATATGTTAGAATTTCTTCATCATCGCTTATAATTCCTTTACTTTTTAAAAATGTACTTAAAGTATCTTTAGAGTACATGATATCATCTAATTTAAAAGCATATTCATCATCCTCATCAAAACTATCAACATGAAAATTCACATCCAATTTTTTTTCAAGACCACTGGTAGTTACATAGTACATATCTCCGTTTTTTAACCATAAACACGCCCCATTTTTCTGGTCATATCCATATGAGGCTATTTCATTTTCATTTTCTATAACATTTTTATATTTTAAATAAGCCGCTAACTTATTTTTATCATACATTAGGCTGCTAACATTTACAGTTTTATTATAATTATAATGGTCTTCAATGATACCATAATCAGTTATTCTGCCAAAATGACCATCTTTTAAAAAAAAGCCCCCGGTATTATCACCATTATTATAGTATGT
>CAKOSD010000020.1 GCA_934101745.1 uncultured Bacilli bacterium
TCAGTTTCTTATTTCACTAATGACAGGAATGAGGATGGGAGAAATAAACGCCCTGACTTTAAATGACATTGATTTGGGCAACAAGGAAATTCATATATACAAAACCATAACTAAAGACACAAACGGTAAAGCAAAATTAGGAGCCGCAACTAAAACGATTGCAGGTCAACGAATTATACCGATTCCCGAAAGTTTAATTCCGATACTAAAAAATGTTATAGATAATTATATACCAAATGAAAACAATCTATTATTTGTAAATAAAAGCAACGGCGGAGTTATATCAACAGGTCAAGTAAATTGTGCATTTAAACGATTGTGTGGAAAAGCCAATCTTGAGGTTGACGGTCAACATATGTTAAGACACTCTTATGCAACAAGATGTATTGAAGCCGGGATTTCTGCACCGGTACTAAAAACATATTTAGGTCATACAGATATATCTACAACTATCAACACATATGTTGACATATTTAATAAATTCCAAAAAGAAGAATTAAAGAAATATGAAGATTATATGAAAGATAATTTTGATATGAGTTCTATTTAGATTAGAAAATATTTTTAACGGGACAGACTTTCTCACGAGGTCTATCCCCTTTTTTGATTTTCACCTTTGCTAAAAGTAAAAAAATGAGGGCAAAAATGAGGGCAATTTTTTAATTAGGTACGATATAACAACAACACATTAAAATTCATTAAACACCATTTATTGAACGCCATCCACAATATATTGTGGTTTATAAACAAAAAAATACAGATTAACCAATAGATTAATCTGTAAAAATTGGCAGAGCGTGTGCAGTTAAATCCGAACTTAAACCCGACTTTTCGAGGTCGGCAAAAGTGATTGTTTTTGTGCCGTTCTTATAATTAAAAGTAATTATCATTTTATCATCATAGAGATAAATCGCATTGACAAAACTATTTATCAATCTGCGCCTATGCTCTAATTTGTTAATATTGAGCTTGCGGAAACGATGAAACCAAAATATAATCTGCTCTTTTGTAAGCGTTGGCTTTGCCATTTCTTCCTTGATAATTTGAACAGACAATTCATTTTTCTGATTTTCTAAATCCTCAAGACGCTGTTTTGTAGATATGGTTATAATTCCTTGCTGAATAGCGTTTAGAATATTATCAATACCTCGCTGTATTTCAGCGTATTGCTTATGCAATAATGGTAAAGTGGTATTTTCTTGCTCTTGTAATTTTGATAACCATATCGGCAAGATTTTCAATCAGAGCATCATCAAACAAAACTTTCTGTATTTGCTTGATAACGAGGTCTTCAATCCAGTCTTTTCTGACCGTCTTTTTATCGCAGCCTTTATGATTTTTTACACTTGCACATTTATAATATCTATACTTCGCGGAGGTCTTGCTTGTTCCGCTTTCACCAACCATAAAGCAATCGCACTTTCCGCATATAAGTTTAGTGGTAAGCAAATATTCGTCTTCGGCTTTATGCTTTGCCGGAGCTTTTTTATTTGTCACCATCCGCTCTTGAACACGGTCGAAAAGCTCTTGTGGGACGATAGCAGGAATACCGTTCGGATGAACGATATCACGATACTTAAACTCACCTATATATCGTCTATTATGGAGCATTCTTGCAACGCTGTCTATACTGATTTTTCCACCAAAAACGGAACGCAACCCTTTTGCATTCATTTCATCAGCAAGTTCTTTCATAGTTGCACCGTCTGCATACCGCTTAAACGCATCTAACACTGCAGGTGCAATCAAAGGATTGATTTGGAAATGATGTTCGCTGTCAATGATATAACCAAGCGGAATACAACCACCGTTAAATTTGCATTTCAACGCATTTTCTGTCAGTCCTCGTACAACCTTTTCGGAAAGCTCGGCAGAGTAATATTCCGCCATACCTTCAAGAACTGCTTCCATAAGTATTCCTTCGGAGCCGTCGGAGATTTTTTCGGTAGCCGAAACAACTTTCACACCATTCTTGCGGAGTAACGCTTTATAATGAACCGAATCATATCGGTCACGGGCAAAACGGTCAAGCTTTCATACGATGATTACATCAAACTTTTTGCTTGCACTGTCCTTAATCATCTTTTGAAAATCAGGGCGGTTATCGGTTCTTGCAGAAAATGCACGGTCAATATATGTGCCGACAATCTGAATGTCGTTCTTTTCAGCAAACGCCTTGCATTCACGCAACTGCCCATCAATCGACTCCTCACGCTGATTGTCCGATGAATATCGAGCATAGATTACACTGTTCATTATTTCTCGCCACCATAAAAATTTTCGTCATTATTTAATCTCTTTTCAAATGCATATATAATTTTTTTATCTATCTCAAGTTGTGCTAATAATGTCTGCGTAGGAAAATTAATTTTGGAATGTTCATATTCAAACCATCTAAGAGAGAATGCACCTTTAATAAACCATTCAGGGATTTTATTTTCACAATAAGGATTTTCATAAATTATTGTCGAATTTGGAAACGAAAATATTACAGCACTTACTTTTGAATTGCTATCTTTGTGAAATCTCCCATTGTGCCGCATTTTAGGGCTTATCAATCGGTAATCAAAAACCGATTCCCAATTTTCATAAATCGGCATACCTTTTTCACCATAAAAAGCATACCATAATTCATTTGATTGAAGCATGCCATTTCAAGTTTCTACTGGGCAGGTACTAAAAGCTCTTCGTGAAATATTATTCATATCCTTGTCTTGAACATCAATCCACAAAAGCGATACATCATCATTATAGCACTGCTTTTCATTAGCCTTAACTTGACACAATTTATGTATTACATTATCAGTAATACAGATAGCATTTTTTCTTCCAAACGGTGCAACACAGTGTTCACGAATGATACATCGCTTGTCGCTATCAATTTCTTTATATGACAAAAAACTCTTTCAGTGACTTTTTCTCATCTTCATTCATTTGTAAAGTATTTACTTCGATATATATTTTATCATTCAAACTGCCACAAATCTCAAAATCCGGAGTTGGTTTTTTGCTCGTCGGAATAGGTCGTGCATTTTTTGAGCCAAATGCTGACAATAAATAACCATAACAGTGCAATTCACCTGTAGCAGAAATCGCCTCCGTTACATCATTACAATTTAAAAGGCGCTTTTTATTTTGTGTCAACCATTGGTAATCGTAATGTTCTATTATTTTAAACGACGAAATAATATTTTGTTTTGTAAATCCAGAATAATTATTACTTTCAATTATTGTTTCTTTCAAATAGTAAAGGAATGGAACTTCAAAACTATTCTTGTTAGCAAGTAACTTCTCGAGTTCATCGTCTTCTATATATTTGTTAAGACAGTCTTGCATATAAAACACCATTCTTTCTCAACTATTCCGTCGCTTGTTCACTATGAACCCATTTGTCAATTTCAGAGAGTTTAAATTTCCACTTCTTGCCAACCTTATAGGCTGGCATACCTTTATTTGCAATCCATTTTAGAGCAGAATCTCTGCTAATTCCGAGATATTTACAAATCTCTGGCATTGAATAATATCTGTCTTCTAATTCGGTCATATAACTACACCCCCACTTATTTTCTTCATTGTACCATATAAAAGCTGATAAGTAAAGTTTATTGTCTGTTATTGTATGGTATTCGTTTTAGCAATAATATAATCCCCACATAAAAAAACGTAAAGGAATTACCGCTTTTATGTAGGGATTTAATTCAAGTATGTTTACTAAACCGTAACTCGTATCTCATCATTATTAAACATTTTGAAGAAGTCTGCTTTATCCATATTTCCGTTTTTAACTTTTTCTGAAATATAAAGTAAATGTTCAACAGAAATTGCAGCACCTTTTATATCTGATTGAGATTTTGAAATATATTCGAGTTGGTCTTTGAAATTGCCTTTTAAGTAAGAAGTAATAAATAAAAATGTAAATATATCAACATTAACATCAAAATTTTTCCACCACTCGTTTTTAGGCACTTCGGGAATTCTTCTTTGATTTTCGTTAATATATCGGCTCATTTCATCAGCACATTTTTTATCAATATTAAATCCATCTTTATAAGATTTATTATCAATAATCGTTCCAAAATTATCGTGTGAAATAATTACATCAGGGCGGTTAGAATCGCCCAGTCTCATTCCATCGAATTTAAGTTCTTTTGTAAATAAATCTGCTGTTTGAATTTCAAATTCTCTCGCATCAGAATTTTTCTTGGATTTTGTTGAAGCATCGCTATACGCCAAATCAACAAGAACAAGATATTTGTGGTCAAGAACCTTAAGACTTTTTCGAATTTTATCTTTAAGTTCCGTAATATCAGCTTTACACGCTGATGTTTTATCCGGTATTTTAAGTCCAATGATACTATCGGTTATCTTGTATTTGCCATTTCTTTCCCTAACATTAATTCCAATAGCCTCTAAACCCAAAATATCATCCTTGACTGCGTCTTCTGATACATCAAAACCATTTCCTTTTAATATATCCTTAATTTGCTCCAAAGATTTATCTGAATTTAAAATAGAATTTATAACGCAGGCTCTTTCATATCTTAAGTAAGCTGCGTCCGGAGCTTTGTTAGAAGCTAACATTTCATAATGAACAATTTTGGCTATCTTTTTATTGCTTGAATTGCCATTCGCTCTCGTTAATGCCTTCTCTCCTTCTCTTGTAATATAATACTTTTTTAAACTTATATCAAATCCTTGTCCTCTATAGTATTCTTTTATCAATACCGTTTCAGATTTGACCCAGCCCATTTGAATACACCAACTTGCAATTTCTCTTGCGTACTTATCAGAATCGCCCTCTTCATTACTTCTAACCTTGCTTTTTTCTGATGAAGTTGCCATGTTGTAATCATAAGCATAAATGTTTTGAGGAATCGAAGTGAATCCAAGTTCTCCAAAGAATCCCAATTTCCTGCCCAATTCAAATTTTGTGTAACCATTACCGTCTGAAAGCAATGTCAAGATTCTGCATACAGGCGGATAAGAAAGTAGCGCTTTTGCAAGTATTTCTTTTTCTTCTAAAGAATCATCTTCAGTATTTGAAAGTTCTTTTCCTAAATCACTAATACTGCAAGAATCATTTTCATTGTCATAATTAAGAAGTCCGCAAGAAATTGCCCATCTAATATATCCCTCGGCTGTCCAATCATCCGTATACGGTTTCTTAATTGTTATTAAATTTCCATCAATATCAGTATATGCTCTGTCTTGTTGAGCATCTATAACCGCTTGAACAATTCCGCTACATATTGCATTTGATCTTCCAAGATTACCTGCACCTTTGCCTTTAAGCAAGCTATATTTTACAACAATTGTATCTTTACTTAATATATCAATAAATTTGTTAAAATCATCATCACTTATTAAATTATATTTTTTAAGTAAAGGTAATCGCTTTTCTCTAATCCATTTATTTGTATTACTTCCAAAATCGAATATGCCGACTACTTGTTTCAATTTTGATAAGTCTCCCGGATTTTGTACCCAACCAAAAGTTCTTTTTGCCATATTTAAACACACCCCTTAATAGTTAATTATCAATACTTCTCTGCTTTGTCCTCTGCCGGTATTAAAACTTGAATTCGAATAGTCACGGTTAATATCAATAATTTTATATTTTTGAGACCATTCAATCAACATATTATTTGTTTTTCCTTTATGCTCTAAGACATTTGAAAATGCAAACCTTATACCTTTTTCATTAGCCTTGTCGAGAAAGTCATATAACTGTTGTTCCTCATCAATTCCCCAATCCTTAAAGCCTCTGTTTCCATCATTATAAGAACCTGTAGTTATAAGATATGGGGGATCGCAATAAATAAAATCCCCGGCATTTAAGTCATCAATTTCAAAATCAACAAAATCTTTTGTAGTGAAAGATATATCACTTGTATGTAATTTAGTTACAAATTTAATAAGATTATTTCGCATAGATTCAGAAAACTGGCTTCTGTTCCTGCCAAACGGATTATTATACTCGTGATTCGAATTAAACCTAAATTGATAGTTAAAGGAATAGCAAGACAGCACATATAAATCAATTGGCGTTCGTTCATTATTGTATCGATTTCTTAATTCCTTAAAACCATCTTCATTCGTTTTTGAAAGTTCAAATTCAGAAATTACCGTTTCAATTTCATTTAGTATCTTAGATAGTTCATTATTCTGAAAATATTGAAATAGTTCCACAATGATACTATTAATATCATTACATATTATTTTATCTGCCCATGTATTAATCGCAACATTGCATCCTCCCGAAAACAAATCCACAAATGTATGTATGTCGCTTGGAAAGTGAGGCAAAATCTGCGGCAATATTTTATACTTACCACCAATATAATTTGTTGGGCTTTTTATGTATTTTTTTGTGCTTGGTTTATTATTTTTAATTATATCACTATATGTTTTATTTTTGCAACTTGTAATATCATAATAGCTTTTATGATCTATTTTCTTTTTAACATAAAACAAATATTCACATAAAGTATGCTCGCTATTATCTTTTTTGCTTTTGTATTTTCTATAAGGAATTGTATATTTCTTATATGTATTAGGCAGTCCGTATTTTTTCAAAACGCCTTCAATTTCTTCATCAGACATAATCCCGTCTGTACTGTAACTTAAAACAACATTGTTAAATTTTGCTTTGCTAATTAATTCTTCAAAGGCATCGTGAACTTGTGATTTAATACAAAATGGAGATTTTTGCTCAGCATATGGTCTCATTCCTGTAACGCCTTTAATTTCAGGATAATCATATTTAGATATTGTTTCAAGCAAATGATAATTCGGTGCATATTGTCTCTCATTATACGGAGGGTCAATATATATGATATTGCCTTCAATTTCCGTAATAAGTTTCAATGCGTCCTTGTTATAGCACTTATTATTTCTGCCATTATCCAATACATTTAATCTTAATAATTCTAATTCTTTATGGCTTCTCTTATCCCATTGTTTGAGATATGCGCCATATGTGCCAGTAGTATTTGAAACGGATGGAACACCTTCTATCAAAGCTGCCAACAAATAATAGTATTCTAATTCAGTTAGAAGATTCGCCTTTTTCCAAGCTTCAATTGTATTACGAATAAAGTCTATTCTCACTGCATTTTTATTTGAAAAATACATCCTCTCACAATCATCGTGAGGTGTATAATTTTTTGCAATGAAATATTTATCGTCGTTATAATTAAAAGTTGTAATCTTTGTATCTTCCAAAAAAGATATCGGGTCTAAAATACCTATTTGCTGTAGAGAATTAAAATCAGGAGTTTTGTTATTTTCAATCGTAGCTTTTTGAATTACATACGAAAAATACAATGCATCATTTGAAATGATTTCATATTGAGGCTTAAAATGCTGTGCCACCGAACTCGTTCCCGAAAAAATGTCGCAAAAAACGCCTCCTGTATTTTGCACATTTTCATTAATCACAGCTTCAATGTTATTCAGTAAATTAACTTTGCTACCTATAAATCTCATAGTTTCACATCCTATAACATCCTTGTGTATAGTTTATCATAAATCTGATAAAATTCAAGTCTCTTTTTCAAATTTAATTTGATTTATACAAAAGAATTTGCATAGGTCTTGACAATTTTTTAATATCCGGTACAATTATAATACAAACCAAATAACATGTACATAAGTCTTATGAAACACATATCGCGAATTGTGAGGAATGTAATCATAAGACTTATTTTTCCCTCTGCTGTAATGATGTAAAGCAATATTAAAGCTATCAGCAGAAAGGAACTGACGATAAATATGGATGTTATTATGAAATGCTATCCCGTAGGGATAGGCAAGCATATTGTTTGTATAGACGCCGACCGCAAAGGGGACGCCGCCATACAAACAGTTTGTCGGGGCGAACCCCGAACCCCAATTAAATTTACCGTGGTGTGTTCCACAGAATGAGAGGTATTAACTAAAACAGACAACAAAACGAAAATGGTAGCGATGCGTTTTCGTGAGAGCGATTATGCTACTATCAAGAAAAAATCAAATAAAGCAAATATGAACTTCA
The DNA here is from genome assembly GCA_934101745.1 of uncultured Bacilli bacterium. Taxonomy (GTDB): domain Bacteria; phylum Bacillota_I; class Bacilli_A; order RF39; family UBA660; genus CAG-605. The sequence continues at coordinate 8,036 of CAKOSD010000020.1, forward strand.
CCGAGTTTGTAACTGCTTCGGCGTTAAATAAGCCGATAACCGTAATTGACGGACTTGACGATGTTCTGAAAGAGCAGAAAGCTATCGGGCGAAATCTTAATCAGTTGACAACACTCTGCAATATGGGCAAAATCGTCTGTACCGACCTAACCGAATTGATCCAGCAATACGGCGAGGTGTACGGCAAAATCAGCGATCTTGTGGGGAGGTGTGGATAATGGCAACCTTTACTGCAATCCTCGAAAAAACGCAGAATGCGACCGCTATGAAACGAGTCATAGATTATGTGATACAGGATAAGAAAACCATATATAACGGCATAAAACTTGTCGGCGGTCAGAATTGTGTTCCCGAATCAGCTTATCAAGAATTTATGGCAACCAAACATCAATACGGCAAAGCCACCGGCGTGTTCTTTAAACAGTATGTGCAGTCTTTCAAACCGGACTGCGGTACAACTCCGCAGATGATACACCAAATCGGATTGGAAACCGCAAAAGTGTTTGACGGCTATGAGGTGCTTGTGGCAACACACATTGACCGTGACCATTGGCATAATCATTTTGTCGTAAATTCCGTAAGCTGTGAAACAGGCTTAAAAATCCAAATCAATGAAAAAGGCTTGGAAGAATTACGGCACAAGTCGGACGAAATCTGTCAGCAGTTTGGGTTGGAAATTCTTGCTCCGTATCAAAAACCGAAATAGCGGTCTTTGAATCAGCGAGAATACCGAGCAGCCTTGCGTGGTAACAGCAAAAAACTAAAGCTGACAAACGCCATTGATTATGCGGTTGCTATGAGCCGAACGAAACAGCAGTTTACAGACCAAATGCAAAAACTCGGATACGGTGTAAAGTGGATAGACCGTTACAAATATATCACTTACACCACACCGGACGGACAGCGGTTCAGAGATAACCGCTTGTTAGAGGACAAATATTTAAAGAAAAATATAGAGGAATTATTTGCTTATGAATACAGCGCAGTTAAAACAAATCAATCAAATACAAACCATAACCGAACAGACAGTATCAGCCTTGACCGAGCCGATACAACCGCAATATTTGATGCTCAAGCCGGAGCAGTACAATCTGTTGGCGGAGAATATTTCAACGATTGGGAACGCCATTGTCGAGAACACGGATTTGATATCCGAATTGCCGACGCATCAGGACTTGAACGATTTAGCAGTACGAGTACTCAGACCGTATGCAGTAGAAATGAAAGAAACGGCATCGAGCAAAATGAACTCGATTCAGTATTCCGTAGAGGACAAATTGTTGAAGCAGACAGCGATTTTGGAAAAGTCAATCCAATCGGAACTGCGGAATATGATGACGGAATTGAAAGCGAAAGATTTGACACCCTGGAAGTTGAAACTGAAATGGATACTGACTGGGGCGATATTGCCGTCAACACTGCTTATCTGGCAGCTGATTTGCAGATGATGTTCGGAGGTACGGATGACAGAAAACCGCAGAAAAAGAAAACTGTCCGTGAGCGCAACCACGGACAGAAGAAAAAAGAAGATCAAAGCCCAATCAATGACTTTGAAATGACAATGTAAAGGAGGACTGCTCGACAACAAAATGACAGCTGTGTTGCCTTATGGCAGCAAACAAATGCAATATACCAAGACACGAATTGGAAACACTCGCACGGCACTTCCTTCCGCAAATCCAAGCCTTCTTTGAGAGCGAAGAGGGACGAAAGGAATATGAGGACTTGAAGGCTGAACAAGCCGCATTAAAGGCACAGACTGCCGATAAAACGGCTTAAAACGCGTACAAGGGCAGAGAATGAAAGCTCTCTGCCCTTGTATTTTTTAATTAAGTGTGCCAATCTCATCTGATTTTATCGCAGTTAATATTACAGGCGCTGAGTAAAAAGATTCTGAATAAGACATCCTTCTATCAAATGGTTGTTTCTCTATAACTGCTTTTAACTCATCAATTGTTCTAACGCCAAACAACGGCATTATTTTTTCGCAATATTGTTTTGATTTTAGTTTTTGCCAAAGTGACTGAACATGCTCATGATAAACATAAGAGTTTGGAAACCAATAGTCAGATTCTTCATCACGTATATCTAATACGCCTCCTAATTGATAAAGAACTATATCTGCATTAGATAATGTATCCTTTGTCAAAATCGGTTTCTTTTCTCTTTCTACCAGTATTTGACCGGATAATGTAATCTTATTTTTAAATTGCGAATTTTGCTTACAATGCCCTTCTATAGTCCTAAAATACTTTCTAAACTTAAAGTAAGAGTAAGGTTTTACAGAATTATTATAATAAGAATCTCTTAAGAAATAGGTGTGACAAACTATGTCATGTAACGCTTTGAATTTTTCATAATGAAGAAGAATTGCTGTGCATGTAATTAACATTTCCCATATTATATAATCATAAAGTTCGAAATCAGCATCACAGTAACTTCTCTTTTGACTTGCATCATGCAAATCATTATACAAGGATTCGATCAACGTACATATAGTGCTGCTTATTTCCAACGAACTGTATATTAACGCTTCGCAAAAACTAACAAATACATCTCTCAATGGTTTAGTCGAGTCAATTGCAGGCAACAATGAATCCAAATCTGATGCTTCGAAACTCTTGGCAGTCTCAACAAATTGTTCGATGCCTTTTTTTAACAAAAAATCTGCCTTGGCCGTGTTGCCACCCGTATAGCCTCTGATTTGTTTAACCGTATCGCGAAGTGCAGACAAATCAACCGTATCATTTTCTAACCACTCTGGTTGTGATCCTAACGCAGGTTTTTTGAATAGGGGCTTTTCATAAATGTTACGGAGTAATTTCTCATATTCGGTTTCATATCGGTCATCTTCAGTAGATAAATCTATGTAAATGCGAGATTTTATGTAGTGGGGACAATATGCTTTATTGTTTTCGTCAACTTCAAAAATTATTGGAATGAACTTTTCTTGCTTAACTTGTCCGTATACTTCCTGTGAAATAATTACGGTTTCGTCGCCAACCCCACCTTCTCGATTATTTGCTTTTTCAGCATAAGTTTTATCGCATATAATTAAAACTCTGTCAATTGTATCATCATTAACAGACTGTTCCATAAAAGCGTATTTGTCTTGTCCTTCTTTTAAATCATAAACATCAAGAACAACATCTATGCCGTTTGCAATAAGGCGTTCTGCCAATTCGACTACACGTTCTTGAACTGCCCAAGAATATGAAATAAAGACCTTTTTATTATTGGCCATATCATTCACTCCAATTCGTTTCTTTTTAACATTTTACCACAAAACAGTTAATTATTCAACCGAACAATAGAAAAAGGGCATCTGTGATAGATACCCTTTATAATATTAGTGTGTTGATATAAAAACAATAAATCCGAACGCATCACCTATCACGGTAATGAAGTTCGGATTTATCGCACTTGGCAGGGGCAGAAGGACTTGAACCCTCGGCACGCGGTTTTGGAGACCGCTGCTCTACCAACTGAGCTATACCCC
>CAKOSD010000021.1 GCA_934101745.1 uncultured Bacilli bacterium
AATACAAATAATATAGATGTTACCTAGTCTGGAAAAGCCTGAAATACAGGTAATATTATAAATACAAATAATACAGACAATATGGGAGTACAAAGTTTTTGTGGTTCGGGAAAGAAACATAACAATTGTTGTGGTCAATAACTTATTTTATAAGTGTTTTCAAGTATTTAAAAAATCAAAAAATTCATAAAATGGTCAATATTTGTCCAAAAACGCAAATTTGTATGCAAAATGTGTGCATGAAATTAACGTATATAACCGGTTATCCATTATAAGTGATTTTTTGATGAATATAAAAGCGATAATCAGCATTTATGCTGATTTTTTTGTATTAACATGAGTAAATATTAATTCCTGTTATAGAAAAAGATATACCTGTTATAGAAATATAGATATAATCACATAAAGTCGCTCGTGCAATAACTAACAACAAATGCAAGCATTTATATGAGCATCAATATCAATAAATTTAAAATTTATTCTATTCGATTTTCTCAATAATAAACTATGATAGATAATTATAGTAATTGTTAGAAAATATAGATTTAATTCTGTATAATTTACAATTAGCTTTATTATAAATGGTTTTGTTTAGTGATATCTCTAATAAAGCAATTACTTATGGTAAAAAATACCATAAAAGCGTTGACAAAGTTTTACATATGGTATAAAATACCATATGTAAGGAGGGAACAGAATGATAAAGTTTCTTGAGATAGGGGCGACAGTTTTTGGGTTGTTACAAGGGTTTCTTGCGATGCTAAATAGGAGAAGCAATTGGATAGCCTATGGTATGCAAATGCTTTTTATGATTATATTTTCTTTGATGATGAATTTATATGGTGATGTAGCTAATAACGCATTTTATTTGGTAATTGCCATTGTTGGATTTATCATCTGGAATAGAAAGGACGATAATGATATAAAAAAATGTTCTTTTAAAGAAAGAATTATTTATTTGGTTATTATTGCTCTAGGAACTATTGCTTTGTCAAACGTGTTAACTAGGACAGATGATCCATTACCTTTACTTGATGCATTTACAACAGTATCTAGTTTTGTAGCAACATATTATATGATGGTTAAGAAGATAGATACATGGATTATTTGGTTTGTAAATGATATATTCTATGCCATAGAATACTTTATTTTACCTAATCAAGCTTTGTATTTATTTTGTTTAAATGTTGTTTGGACATTTATGGCAGTTTGTTCTTATATTAATTGGAAAAAAGTTATGAAAGGAAAAGAATATTAAATATGAAGAAAATATATTTTGCAGGTAAATTTACTTTAGAAAAGGATGATAATTTATCTTTATCAGAGAAATTAGTTAATGATTTTAGATCAATTATATTATGTGATTCTAAAAAATTAACTTATGCTACTGATAATTTAAAATTAAATAATAAATATATTTATAGTGGGCCATTTTATTGTGAACAAGCCTCTAATGGCAACTATACATCTACAGATTGTAATGTAGTTTTAGATGCTGAATATAAATCAGTTTCTGATTGTGATGTATATTTTGCAATGTTTGATGAAAATTTTTCAGTGGGAACAATTGTTGAATTAGGATGGGCATTAAATTTAGATAAAGATATTATTATTTATTATAAAGAAGAAGATTCGAAATATAGAATTAAATCTGATTATTGGTTTGCAATTGCTGATGCAATAAAGAGAAGTAATAAAATAAAAATATATGGATATTGTGATAAAAAAGAAGCTATTAGGAAGATAAAAGAGGATGTATTAGGATATGAAATATAAAGAGTTTGAATTAATCTTATCATCATTTAAATGTGATAAGAATTGTCCTTATTGTACAGCAAAGATTACTAGATGGCCTGTTATAGATGACAAATTGGATATGTTAGAAGAAAAATTGAATTATTTAAAGAATGAGGGCATTATTTTTAGATACTTTATATTATGTGGTAATGGAGAACCTTCTTTAACTAGTTTAGATAACTTTAAAAAGATAGTTGATGCAACACGTAAAGTAAATATATTTGATGAAAAGAGATTGCAATCTTCAGGTAATATATTTTATGAAGATGAAAAACTTGATTATATAAAAAAAGATTTTATAGTAGAGATAACAAGAGTAGATTTTGATTCTAAAAAAGATATGGAAGTACTTGGATATAAGAGAGATTATATTGATAGTGATAATTTTTCTAAAGCAAATGTAAGATTAAATTACGTTATGTTAAAGAATAAAAGCTTTAATGAATATTTAGAAGAAATAAAAAAATATATTGATAAATATCCTAATATAAAAACTGTTAGTTTAAAGACTTTAAATTTAAATACAAAAGATGGAAATATAGAAAATAGGTATTCTAAATGGATTTTAGATAATGCTCTTACAAAAGCCGATGCTGATAATATAATAAATTGTATGAGTAACAATGCTAATTTTGTAACAAAAGATATGAAATTTTTTGATAGATATGAATGGATTTATAACGGTGTACCAGTCACATTTTATGCTAAGAAGTTAGATTATGGATATTCAAATATAGTTTATTATGGAGGAAGACTAGTAGATTATCATTTAGATGATATAATTTTAAAGAAGGAGAAAGAATAATGGTTGTTTTAAGATTAGGTAAAGTAAATAATGAAGAAAGAAAGTTTATTCCTACTAAAAAAGAATACTTAGAAAGGTATTTAGCAGGTATGGAAGTAATAGAAGAGTATGAATTAACACAAACATATAAAAATGGATATAAGTACCGAAGATATAATGATGATGGAGATTGTAAGTACACAGTTAATAATAAAATGAGTAAAATTACGGATGTTAGAGAAAGTAACGAAGAAGAATTCTTGAAAATATTAAAGGAAAATGGTAAAGCTATTAGAAAGATAAGAAAGTATTATAATGATGGACCATATGAAATAGATGTAGATTATTTTATTGAACCAATACAGATGATTATGGTAGAAGTGTCAACAGATAAAGCTCCTCTTAATGCGTATGTACCACCAAAAGGATTTGTTGAAGTAAGTAATACTAAAGTATATGAAAACTATGGCATTTATAATAATAGTATAAGGTCAGTTGGAACAATAATAGAAGGAACAGATGGAGTAGGAAAAAGTGTTACTATTGAAAAATTAATAGAAAAAGGTATTATTTGTCAAGATAGATGTATGGATGTTATATCTAGAAATATGTTATTCAATATAGCTATGGATAAGAGAGCTAATATATATCAAAAATATTTAAAAAATATTCACAAAAAGATAATTTTTCTTGTTAATAATAGTAAAGAAGAATTGGAAAGTAGAATAAATAAACGAGAAGTACTAAGTCAGTATGATAAAGATGCTTATATGTATAATCAATTATATTTAGATACATATAACTATATGAAGGATAAAGAGATGACAGAAAATAAATTATATTTAGTTGACTGTACAGGACTTACTTTAGAAGAACAGGTTAGTAAGGTAGAAGGAATTATTAATGCCTAGTATAGCAGCACACCTTGCATGTGCTGATCTTGTATATAAAGAAATAAAGAGTAAGATAAGCGATAAAGATAAATTTTATATGGGTTGTATATTACCAGATATAATTAATTTAGAAGAGAGCCATCTTAAAGTAAAAGGAAAATATTATTTAGTACCAGATATAGAAAAATATAAAAAAGAATCAAATGTAGATGATGATATGAAAATAGGTTATTTATGTCATTTATTACTTGATAAATATTTTTTAGATGAATATGTTATTAAAAATATTAGAAATTATGATAAAATTAATTTATTTTCATCAAACATGATATATAATGATTATGCGAGTTTAAATGCAGTAATAGTTAATGATTTTAATATAGATTTAAATTATATTAATAAAGTTATTAGAAAGATACCAGATAATTTTAAAATACTAGAAGATAAATATAAGTTAAATGTAGAAAGTATTAACAATTTAAATGGTGGAGAGATAATGTTTATTGATATAGATAAATTTAAAATGTTTATTAAAGAAATATCGTTAAGAATTATAGAAGATATAATGAGGTGATGAAAATGAATTTATCAATAGTAGGATGTGTATTTGTTTTAGATAATGAAGTAAATGTAAATAAAAAGAAGAATGATATTAAAAAATTAAAAGTATTAGTTAATAAAGATACTAAAGAATTAGTAAAGTGTGATTTTACTAAAGAATTAGGAATTAAAGATAACATTAGAAATAAGATAGAAACTATCATTGGTAGCGATAAATTTCATTTAGAGCAAGTTTATACATTAGGAGAAAAAAAATTTTTTGATGATAATAGTATAGATGTACTATATATGGGTCTTACTAATGTATGCAATATAAAAAAGTTAGATAGTAATTATGAGTTGATAGATTTTAATATTATTAAAAATAATGAAATGGTAGTCGGAGATAATAGTTATAAATATAAAACTGAGAGAGTACTTAAAGCTGGAAGTTTAGAATATTATTACAAGATAAAAGTAGATGATGTAAGATTAGAGAAAATATTATTAGAAATTATGATAGTTTATAAATATTTAAGATCTAGAATGGATAGTACAGATATCTGTTTTAAATTGTTATCTGAAGAATTTACTTTGGAAGATGTAAGAATTGTTTATGAACTTATTAAAGATGTTAATGTAGATAAATCCAATTTTAGAAAGAAAATAGTTAAATATTGTACTAAGGTAGAGGATGTAGAAGATAAAAAAGGTTTTAGACCATCACAAAAATATAAGTTTAATCCAAATAGTGTTAGAGATTGGATTTAATATTAAATATGGAGGTATTATAAATATGATATTAGCAACTAATAATAAAGGTAAGTTAAGAGAAATAAAAGAAATATTAAATGAATATGAAATAAAAGGTTTAGAAGAGGTTGGAATTACAGTAGATGTAGTAGAAGATCAGAATAGTTTTTATGGTAACGCCTCAAAGAAAGCGAAAGAAATATATGAAATTACCGGGAAACCAGTTATTGCTGATGATTCGGGTTTGTGTATTCTTATTTATAATGGATGGCCTGGTGTTATGACGCATAGATTTGCCGGTGAAAATGCCACGGATAATGATAGAAATAATGCAATATTAAATCAAATGATTAATGTAGATGATAGAAAAGCACAAGTTATTTGTAATTTAGTTTATTATGACGGAAGTAACGAAATTGTTGGAAAAGGTATTTTAAATGGAAATATTTCTTTGGAACAAAGAGGAACAAATGGCTTTGGGTTTGATGAAATCTTTGAATTAACAGATGGGCGTACTTTAGCGGAGTTAACTAATGAAGAAAAGAATGATGTTAGTGCAAGAAAATTAGCTGCAGAAGATTTAAAGAAGAAGTTAAAAAAATTAAAAAACATGAAATAATTAAACTTTAGTAAATATTGAAATTATGAAAAAGATTTAAAGTAGTACTTGCATAATAATAAAAATATATTGTAGATAGAAAACGAATGGATACATTGTGTGCATTTTGTGTTCATTGAGAAGAAAACACATGGTATAAATAGTGCTAATAATAACCTTACCAGAACCTTAATGTTGTGGTAAATAAAATAAGATAAGGAAAAAATTAAAATTCAATAATTTTTAAGTTGGTTCGAGTTTTATAACTTGTTTATGAAATATTAAAAAGGATGTAGTTAACATTTTAAATGTAGACATTCTTTTTTTTGATAATTAATGTTAAAATATATTTAGGAGTTGATATTATGCTAAGCCCAAAATTAGAAACAGAAAGATTAATATTAGGAAGATATGAAGAATCTGATATTGATATGCAATATGAAGTATTAACTGATAATAGATTGGCAGAATATATTTGAAAATTGAGTTGTTTTTATATATATTAATTGGAGTGGATTATGAGTAATAGAGAAATTTTAGAAAATATAAAGGCTATGACCTCTGAAGAAAAAAGAAGTATTGATTATGGGGTATTAAAAGAAATAATAAAAGAATTATCACCTGATGAGATAATAAAACTTAGTAATATCATTGGTTATCCCGTGTTTACTAGAATGTGTATGGGAGAATTAAAACATCGTTTTGTTTTACTACAAGATGGAGCAGCAGCGATAATTGTTAACAGTAAGGGGCAAATTTTATTGCAGAGTAGAGCCGATAGAGATAAATGGGGCTTACCGGGTGGTTGTCAAGAATTAGGAGAACGATTTCAAGATACTATAATTAGAGAAATAAAAGAAGAAACTAATTTAGATGTTAGAGAAGAAGATTTAGAGTTAATTGAAGTAGTTTCTGGCGCATCGCGAAGAAATAGTTATCCTAATGGTGATGTTGTTATTAATAATACCGTTCTTTATTGTATAAAAAGATATAGTGGAAATTTAAAATGGGATAGTGAATCAAAAGATATGCGTTTTTGGGATATAAATAATTTACCAGTTAATCAAAATGATCCTGATTTGATAGACATTTATATAAGAAAATTAAAGAAATAATTAATAGAAGATGGAGGTTTTATGGAAAAAATAAATTCAGAAAAAATAATTTCGGCCCTTTTTTTATTAGGGTTTGATAAGGTTGATGTATTACTTTATATGTGTGTGCTTGCTAAATTTACTCTAGATAATCAAATTGAAGAACGATTTACTTTAGAAGATGAAGATTTTTCTTTTCTTTTTTGTCAAAATATCGAATTTAATGGAAAAGTTTTAGAAATTAAAGGAAACGAAGGATTAGATACTACTGTCATGGTCATTGATGGTAAGCCATATTCTTTAAGAAGAATGCTAAAATGTAATGAAAAATTACTGGACCAGATAAAAAAGTTGGACTTTGAAGAGATTATTAGAAGAAAAATAAACATTATGGGCGAAGATAAAGTATATATTTATAGAAAATTTTTTAGTAGTAAAGAAATTGATATAATAAATAAAACTAGTGATTTGACTTTAAGTATGAAAAAGAATAATAAGAATTGCTTTAATTAGAAGGCAATTTTTAAATTTAATAGAAGATTTTTTTCTTAATGTTTGATACAATATGAAATATAATAAATGAAGTATAGGGTGATTAGTGTGAAGTTAAATAAAAAAATGATGGGGTTTATTTGGTTGTTATTGGTGCCCCTTGTGGTTTTAGCATCTTCTTCTGATGATACGTTTATTTTATTTGCAATAATTACAGAGGCTTTCATAACTATCCACATGACAATTTTTGTTATTTGGCCTTTATCAAAGTTGCTACCTTTAGATGATAGTCGTAAAGCCTTTTGGATGATGTTTATCTCTAGGGTGGTATTCTTATTGTTTTGCGATTTCTTTGTGACTCCAGGTGTATATATGTTGGATTTCTTTTTTGTATTTATTGGGGCTTTTATAGTAGTACCAATCGCGGCGGTTGTTAAAAGAAAAGATAAAATTGATAATAGTAGTAAGGTAAAAGATTTGATTTTATATAACAATAATGTAGAGAAACCTTCTTTAACTCCTTCAATTAGTGATGAAGAAATAAAGATTAGTGAAAAGAAAAATGAAGAAGTAATTAGAGAGACTATTAAAAATTTAAAATGTCCAAAATGTAATGAAAAATTAAGACCAATTGATAAGTTTTGTCCTAATTGTGGTACTGATGTAAAAAAAGAGGTTGAATTGCAAATAAATAATGCCGGTAAAGAAGCTCCAATTATAAAAAAGGAATATGTTTTACCAACTAGTTTTCCTGATATTTATAATAATTCAGAAAATAATGTTTTAGAAGAATATATAAAAATAGAACTAGTAAAACAAAAAATTGATTTAAATACTAAATTAGTGCCGTTATCTACTTTAAAACGTAAAAAAGTTTTAAGTATAATATTTTCTATTCTGGTGTTTGTTTATATATCGATGATTTTCTTTCATTTTCCTTTATTAACTTATATTGTAGGTATGATTATTTTAATAGTATTCTTTGTAATAAGTAGAAAATTTAATTTAGTTAAAACGATTGCTAAAGAAATAAAGGCTAGACCTACAGAAAAAATGGATAATATAATTAGTAACACAGTAAATAGTTTAACTGAGGATAATTTATTAACATTTAAAATATGTTCTTTCTTAGTTGCAGTCTTTTTACCATTAATGATTTTTATGACTCCCAAAATATTCTATGAAAAACAAGGTGATGGCTATGCAGTTCGTTTCTACGCCTATGGTTTATTAAATTATAAGAGTGCTACTATCCCTGAAGAACATAAGGGTAAAAAAGTTATAGCCTTAAGAGGAAATACTTTTTCTAATATGTATTTCTTAGAAAAAGTGACGCTTCCTGATACTATAAAAGAGATAAGAGGGCAAGCCTTTAAATATGATTGGAAATTAACTGAAGTTAACATACCTAAATATTTAGAATATTTAGGCGGTGGTGCTTTTTACAATTGTATTTCTTTAAAAAAGATAAGTTTACCAGATACTTTAACATATATGGGTGGGGAAACTTTTTATAATGCTACTTCTTTAGAATATGTAAAATTATCGCGAAATTTAACGGAGATAAGAGGTAATACTTTTGAAAATTGTTATTCGTTAAAAGAAATTGCTATCCCTGATAAGGTTACTAGAATAGGGGGTCATGCTTTCTATGGTAATCATAATTTAGAAAAAGTAACATTAACTAAAAATAGTAAGCTTACCGAGATTGGTTCTTCAGCATTTAGACAATGTCATAAACTCAAAAATATAAAAATACCTATTCATACGACAGTAAATGATAGAGCCTTTAAAGAAAGTCCAACCAAAGTAAATTATTTTAATTAAAAGTTGAGGTGCAGTATGGAAACAACAAAATTTATACATTTATTATATGTACCTACTATGGCATGCAATATGGCTTGTAAATATTGTTATTTAGAAGATAATACTAAAGATGAATTTAAAAAAATGAAACTTTTAGATACTTTAGAATATGCCATAAATAAATTTAAAGAACAAAATGTTATACCTTTTAATATATCTTTACATGGGGGTGAAGTTACTACTTTATCCCATAGTGATTTTTATGATTTAATAAAATTTATTAATGATTATTATGATAAAAATAAAGAGTTAATTAGTTCGGCTGGTTTTAAAGTAAGTAAACCGCATATAAAAACTAATTTATATGGAATAGATAGACATATAGATACGATAAGAGAGTTTAATGTTTCAGTATCAGGAAGTCTAGATTTACCACTTTCTTTACATGATGAATATAGAGTTACTAAAGGTAATGGTAAGACTTTAGATAAGATTTTGAAAAATATTGAATTAATGAAAGATATTCCTAACAAAAAGAAAGTGTCGGCTACTATTTTTAAAGAACATTATAAGTATTTGGATGCCATAATTAGTGATATAAAGTATTTACATAATAATACTTGCCTAGATATGAATGATTTTAATTTTATGATTGGGTTTGATTATAATTCTAATGGCATTTTACATCATATTAGCGAAGAAGAACAACTAGATTTATATAATAGAATGCATCAAGAATTTGATAATACCGATTTAGATTATGGCGTTAATGGTCCCTGGTTTGATGAGTTTGGACCGGGATATTGTTCTAATTGTGATAATTGTGGCGAAAAGTTTTTCTTGCTAGAAAAAAATGGTGATATTTACTCCTGTGTTAGAGGACAGAAAAATCCTAACTACTTTTATGGCAATATTTATAGTAATTCGGTGGCTGAGATATTAGATAATGCGCAAAAAATGATATTTAAAAATCATAATATTATGCCTTTTAATAAAGAATGTAGTAAATGTGGATATCTTTATCTTTGTAAAACGGGGTGTCCTTTTGTTAAAAATACTTATAAAATCAATAAAAGTTATACCTGTTTGTTACAACAAAAAATGTATCAAGATAGAAACTATACTAAAGATATTAATAATGAATTTGTTTATGAGTATGTAAAAAAGATGCGTTTAGAAAATCCAAATGAATATTTATCTAATGTTGCTAGGAGTGTAGATTATCCAAGTCTAGAAGAAATAATATCTCAAGATAGAAACTTAAAATATATATATGATAAAGATAGTTTTATTTTAGGAATTGATGATAATTATTATAATTTAGAATCGCAGATTATAAAAAAGAATAGAGATATAGTTTATATAACGGAAGAATCTAAAGTAGAAATATTTATGAAAAAGAATTTAATCAAGGAAGGATGTGATTATCCTGAAAATAATTCTTTATATATAATGTTATTATCGGGAAATTTAGTTAAATATGGTGATGAGGGAAGAACTAAACAAAGACATATTGCTACTTGGCAAATTTATAAAGGCATTTTAGATGATGGTCTATCTTTAAAAAGTGATTATTATTGTTATGATATATCTAATTTTATTAAAGAGTATAAGAAGGCTTATTCAATAGATAGTCCTAATAATATCTTTTTTACAACGGCTTCTTTAAGAGATTATCATTATACTAAACAAAAAGAAAATGCTTATTATCATATTCAAGCTATAAATTTACCGTTTCAAAATATAGAATTTTATTATATAGATAAGGAGATGTTTTAAAATGTTTGATAAGCCCGAAACTTATGAAGAATTAATTAGAAAAAAACGCTGTGTAGAACTTACTAAGCATTATAATATTACGAAGGAGGATTTAGAAACTATTTATAACTTTTTAAGAGATAATCCTGATGGCGATATAAGATGTAGTGGTAATTCAATTGTTTTGATTTTTAAAGATAATACTAACAAAAGTATTGTTATTTCCGCCAATTGTATTGATGCTAATATTGATGGAATTTATTTTAATAATAAAGTATTTAGAATATATCCTCATATATATGTTAGCAGTTCTAGCGGTAGTAGTTGGAGTTCTAGTGGGGGTTCTTCTTCTAATAATAATAACAACAATAATAATAACAATAATAATCGTTAGGAGTTATAAAAATGCCACTAATATCGGATACTAATCAAAAAAAATTAGAAAAATTAAATATAAATATTAAGACTAAATATATAGTTAATAAAGAAATTTTAGAAAGAAATACTAATAATAGTAAAAATGATAATATCAAAGATGGTATAAGATGCGAAAAAGATTATTATTATAATAATAAACTACTTTATATAGAAAAAAACTTTGATACCAGAATGCAATATTCCTATATTCAAGGTGATAATAATGATAAAGATTATAAATGTTTAAATTGCGGAATGGTAGGTAAGTTAAGGAAATTTGTAAATGGGTGTCCTTACTGTCATACGATTTATAATATAGATTACGAAGAAAAAGACTTAGGAAGTAAATACCACTATGATAGAGTATTAAGAAATCCGGCTTATTTATTTATAACGGGGATTGTTGATTATGTTGTAAGTATCATTTTTATGTATATTTTATTAAAAAATATATCGCGAACTTTTAATGAATATGATATTGCTAAAGTGTTTATTTATGGAAGTATTTTAGCCATGATACTTTATTATTT